>DYSZ01000068.1 GCA_020726265.1 Draconibacterium orientale | reverse complement strand
TGGAAAAAAATGATTTTAAAATCAACTTCAAAAACAATGTCATCACCATTTCTTCGGAAAAGGAAGCCAAAAAAGAAGTGCAGAAAGAAAACTATACGCGCAGGGAGTTCAGCTACCAGTCGTTTCAGCGTTCGTTTACGGTTCCTGAAAACGCCATTATGAGCGATAAAATCGAGGCATCGTACAACAACGGAATTCTTGAAGTAAAACTGCCAAAACGCGAGGAAGTAAAACCACAACCCGAAAGGGAAATTAAAATTTCGTAATTTCGTGGAAAATTAGTCGTCATCCTGCTTTTAGTCGGGTGACGATTCTATTTTATGTCTAATTTAAGCTTAATATATTTTAACAGTAACAGCGGGTTATATTACCTGCAAACATTTAAATTCGCAGCTTCGAAAAAAGTACAATTAACAATTAAGAAATATGAATCAGACAGTTGATATCAGGGAATTAAACGAAAGAATACAGCGCGAAAGTTCGTTTGTTGACATGGTCACCATGGAAATGAACAAAGTAATTATTGGCCAGAAACACCTGGTCGAAAGTCTTTTAATCGGGTTGCTTTCAAACGGTCATATTTTGCTCGAAGGTGTGCCAGGGCTGGCAAAAACCTTAGCCATAAAATCGTTGGCCAACACCATCAGCGCCAAATTTGCACGCATTCAGTTTACACCCGACCTGTTGCCCGCCGACTTGCTGGGCACAATGATTTACAGCCAGAAAAAGGAAGAATTCACCATAAAAAAAGGGCCGATTTTCGCCAACTTTATTTTGGCCGACGAAATTAACCGTGCGCCCGCAAAGGTACAGTCGGCATTGCTCGAAGCCATGCAGGAACGACAGATTACCATCGGCGACAATACGTTTAAACTCGACGAGCCATTTCTTGTAATGGCCACACAAAACCCGATTGAGCAGGAAGGAACTTACCCACTGCCCGAAGCACAGGTTGACCGTTTTATGTTGAAAGTGGTAATCAACTATCCAAAAAAAGACGAGGAAAGAATGATTATTCAGCAAAACCTGCTGAAACAATTCCCTGAAACCAACACAGTTTTGAAACCAGAAGACATTCTTAATGCACGCAACGTGGTAAAGGATGTTTATATGGACGAAAAAATTCAGAAATACATTGTTGACATTGTTTTCGCCACACGCGAACCCGAAGAATATAAACTTGGAAAATACAAAGACATGATTTCGTATGGCGCTTCACCGCGTGCCGGAATCAGTCTTGCACAGGCATCAAAAGCTTACGCATTTATCAAACGCCGCGGTTATGTGATTCCTGAAGATGTGCGCGCTGTGTGCGCCGATGTAATGCGTCACCGCATCGGACTGAGTTACGAAGCAGAAGCCAACAACATCACTTCAGAAGAAATTATTGCCGATATTCTGAATACAGTTGAAGTACCGTAGCAACCTGTTGCAGGTTACATGTTACAAGTATCAGGTTAATCCCGAAACTTATAACCCGAAACCTGAAACCTGAAACATTCTTTCATGGAAACCAGTGAATTATTAAAAAAAGTACGGAAGATTGAGATAAAAACCCGCGGGCTGTCGCGGAATATCTTTGCCGGCGAATACCACAGCGCCTTTAAGGGACGCGGAATGGCATTCTCTGAGGTGCGCGAGTACCAGTTTGGCGACGATATCCGGAATATCGACTGGAACGTGACTGCACGTTACAGCCACCCGTTTGTGAAAATTTACGAAGAAGAACGCGAGCTTACAGTAATGTTGCTCATCGACGTCAGCGGGTCGCGTGAGTTTGGAACCACCGAAAAATTCAAAAAGAATGTAATTACCGAAATGGCGGCAGTGCTGGCTTTTTCGGCTATGCAAAACAACGACAAAATCGGGGTCATCTTTTTTTCTGATATCATCGAAAAATTTATTCCGCCTAAAAAAGGGAAAAGCCATGTTTTGCGCATTATTGCCGAACTGATTGCTTTTGAGCCACAAAACCGCGGCACAAACATTCCCGACACGTTGCGTTATCTTACAAATGCGTTGAAAAAACGTTCAACAGCTTTTGTGATTTCCGATTTTATGGACGACCACGCCGATATGGAAAAGGCGCTTTCAATCGCCAATAAAAAACACGATGTGGTGGCGCTTAAAATTTACGACGAACGCGAAACCGAACTTCCGCCCATCGGCCTTGTTAAACTGAAAGATGCTGAAACCGGAGGTTACATTGTGGTTGACAGTAGTTCGGCCACAACCCGCAAAATGTATAGCGATTGGTGGAAAAACCACAAAAACAAACTCGATGTGCTTTTTAAAAAATGCGGCGTTGATTATACGCTGGTGAATACCCGCGAAGATTATGTGGTTTCGTTAATGAACCTGTTTAAAAAGAGGGCATTAAAACAATAATACGGATGAAATTGAAACAAAAAATAATATCAACTTTTTTATTAAACCCACAGTTCGACTTCGCTCACTGTGACAGTCAGACTTTGCACAAATTTGATGGTCAGACTGAGCGTAGTCGAAGTCTGAAGTTTATTTCTTTTAGAATAATATTCATTTCAATTTTGATTTTTACGTCGGTTGGAATTACAGAAGCGCAGCAAATTAAAGCCACTGCACGGTTAGATTCAACAAATATTTTATTAGGCGACCAGATAAATCTCATTCTCGAAATCGACCATCCGAAAGATGCAAAAGTTGGGTTCCCAAATATTGCTGACTCACTGGGGCATATCGAGGTACTGAAAAAATCGATTTTCGATACACTTGAACTCGCAGATAAAGCCTGGCAAAAACAGGTTTTGAAATATACCATTACCTGTTTCGACAGTGGCTATTACACCATCGACCCGCAATGGTTTACACTTACACAAAACGGCAACACCGACTCAGTGCAAACAAACCCTGTATTTTTGCAGGTACACTCCATGCAAATTGATACAACCCGCGGGTTGACCGATATAAAAATGCCATACAGCGCACCGGTTACACTGAAAGAAGTTACGCCATACATTTTGGGGGTTATGCTGGCAGGGGCAATCTTGTTTCTGTTACTTTATTCGATAAAACGAAAAAAGAAAAATCAGCCACTGTTTAAAATGCCTGAAAAGCCAAAAGAACCAGCGCACATCATTGCACTGCGCGAACTCGACAGGATTAAAAACGAAAAACTTTGGCAAAAAGACAAGGCAAAACAATATTACAGCGAGGTGACAGATGTGATAAGAACCTACATTGAAGACCGTTTCGAAATCAGGGCAATGGAACAAACCACCGATGAAATCATGGACAGTTTCAGGTATCGCAAAGACTTACTGAGCGAAAAATCGGTTGGAAATCTATCGCAGATACTCACACTGGCCGACCTGGTGAAATTTGCCAAATACCACCCGCTTCCCGACGACGATAATCTGACATTGGGAAATTCTTATTTCTTTATCAACGACACAAAGAAAGAAGAGCAGAAAAAACCGGAAGCGCAACCAAAAAGTGAAGAGAATACTGAAGAAGTAATTATAAACTAAGTAAGGATGTTTGAAGGATTGACATTTAAAAACCCGGAATTATTTTACCTGCTGCTGGTAATTTTACCAATGGTGGCATGGTATATTTTCAGGCAGAAGAGGAATACCGCCAGCATCCAGGTTTCCTCAACAGCTTCGTTGTTCAGCGCCCCAAAAACGATGAAGCATTACCTGCGTCATTCGGTTTTTGCCCTGCAAATGTTGGCCATTCTGTTTTTTGTAATCGTGCTGGCGCGGCCTCAATCGTCGCAGAACTGGGAAAATTCAACCACCGAGGGTATCGACATTGTGATTGCACTCGATATCTCGAGCAGTATGCTTGCCCGCGACTTTGCGCCCGACAGGCTCGAAGCCGCAAAAAATGTGGCAATGGAATTTGTATCGGGCCGCGAACACGACCGCATGGGATTGGTGGTTTTTGCCGGCGAAGCATTTACTCAATGTCCGCTAACCACCGACAGGGCTGTGCTTCTGAATCTTTTTAAAGACATAAAAAGCGGTCTGATTGAAGACGGAACCGCAATCGGAAACGGACTGGCAACTGCGGTAAACCGTGTAAAAGATAGCGAAGCCATAAGTCGTGTGGTGATTTTGCTTACCGATGGTGAAAATAACCGTGGCGAAGTTGCCCCTATGACGGCTGCCGAAATTGCCAAAACATTTGGAATCCGTGTTTACACTGTGGGCGTGGGAAGTATGGGCACTGCTCCCTACCCCGTTCAAACTCCGTTTGGAACCGAGCTTCGCGAAATGGAAGTAAAAATAGATGAGCCACTGCTGACAGAAATGGCCAACGTTACCGGCGGAAAATATTTTAGGGCAACCAGCAATAAAAAACTCGAGGAGATTTATAAAGAAATCGACCAGCTGGAAAAATCGAAAATCGATGTTCACCAGTTCAGCCGCAGGTCGGAAGAGTTTTTACCGTTTGCCTTGATTGGCGCTCTTTTACTGCTTGCCAGCCTGTTTTTGAGAACCACTTTATTCAGAAATATACCTTAACCCGCGAAAGAAATGGAAATGTTCAGATTTGCAAACGGCGAATATTTGTGGGCACTGCTGGTCATCCCACTGCTGACACTCTTTTTTGTGTGGTCGCGTATTCAGCGTAAAAAAGCATTAAAACGTTTTGGCAACCTCGAAATGGTTAGCCAACTGATGCCTTTCGCCTCCCGCTTCAGGCCCGTACTGAAATTTTCAATCCTGATGCTGGCACTGGCATTTATTATTACCGGTGTTGCACGCCCACAATTCGGTTCGAAACTAAAAAAAGTAAAACGTGAAGGTATTGAAATCGTCATCGCGCTTGATGTTTCGAACAGTATGATGGCAGAAGACATTAAACCCAACCGGCTCGATCGCGCCAAACTGGCCATTTCGCGTTTAGTCGATAAACTGAAAAACGACAAAATCGGGCTGATTGTTTTCGCCGGCGACGCTTACACTCAATTGCCAATTACAAGCGATTACAATTCGGCAAAACTGTTTTTAAACTCGATAAACACGCAGATTGTGCCCAAACAGGGAACCGCAATCGGCGCTGCAATAGGGTTGGCCATGCGGTCGTTTACGCCCGACAGCAAAGCAAACAAAGCAATCATTGTGATTACCGACGGCGAAAACCACGAAGACGATGCAGTGTCCGCAGCAAAAAGTGCAGCCGAAAGCGGAATAGTGGTTCATGCCATTGGCATGGGATTGCCGCAGGGTTCGCCAATTCCGGTTTTACGAAACGGACAGACTGAATACCTGAAAGATGGCAGTGGAAATGTGGTGGTTACGAAACTCGACGAAGCAACACTCGAAAAAGTTGCTGCTGCCGGTGAAGGTATCTATGTGCGTGCCAACAACGCACAGGTTGGATTGAACACACTGTTCGACGAAATCAACAAACTCGATAAAACTGAAATGGAAGCGCTGATTTACTCGGAATACGACGAACAGTTCCAATACTTTTTTGCCATTGGCATTTTTCTATTGATTCTTGAATTTTTTGTTCTTGAGCGGAAAAACAAGTTTTTGAAGAACATTAATTTGTTTTCAGTAAAACAATAAGCGACATGAATAAGATATTGTATAACGCACAAACTTCATCCCTTTTTCCTCCCGATAAATCGGGACAGGCTCTCAAGGGGAGAATTACAATTAACAAAAGCCAGACGAACCTGGTTGTAAATGCCCCCTTGAGGGGGTTGGGGGTGTTATTGGTACTCTTGTTTTCAATCGCTGCTTTTGGGCAGAACGAGCGGAAACACATACGCAGTGGCAACCGGATTTACGATAAGGCTTTGCGCGACACCACAAAAATTGATACCACCCTGTTTGCGAAAGCTGAAACCGAATACCGTAAAGCGCTGGTTAAAAAGCCCACCGACAAACAGTGGAATTTTAACCTGGCAGATGCCATTTACAAACAACAGCGGTTCGATGAAGCTGCCGGCAAATTCAGCGAATTGGCAGAGCAAATGACCACACCTGTTGAAAAAGCGCGTGTGTACCACAATCTGGGCAATAGTCAGCTGATGAACCAAAAAATTGACGAAAGCATTGAATCGTATAAAAAAGCGCTCAGGCAAAACCCCACCGATTTGGAAACCAAATACAACCTGGCTTACGCCCAGTTGCTGAAAAAACATCAGGAACAGCAGCAACAAAATCAGGATAAGAATCAGGATAAAAACAAAGATCAGAACCAGGATCAGCAACAACAGAACCAAGACCAGCAAAACAAAGATCAAAACCAGGATCAACAAAACCAGCAGCAACAGCAGGCACAAAACAAAATATCGAAGGAAAATGCCGAGCAATTGTTGCAGGCACTGCAAAACGACGAACGCAATATTCAGGATAAAGTAAAGAAAATGCAGGCAGCCCAGGCGAAGCGCGTGAGAGTGGAGAAAGAGTGGTAGAAGAAAGTCGGAAGACGGAAGTCAGAAGTAGTGAAAGAAGTGATTGAGTGAATGGGTGCTTGAGGTTGGAAGTCGGAAGACGGAAGAAGTGAGTGAGTGAGGATTGAGGATTGAGGAAGGGAGAAAGAAGTTGGAAGAAGAATGCTTGAAGTCGGGAGTGGAAGTTTGTGAAGAAAATTTTGATTGTGTAATTTATAAAATGAGAGTCTTAGGTGGAATAGCAAAACATTCCAAGAAGTTTTGTGGCAAGTTTGAAATTTTTGGATTAAAAGCTCTGAAAGAGCTTAATCTGAATAACCCCGGGATGAATCCCGGGGAATACAAAACCACAACAACTCTCTCGGCTGTTCAGGGTGCTGAAGTAAATTTAGATAAAAAAGATATTTTTGCAGCAGTTTAAAAATATGATACAGAAACTGATAATATATCTGACGCTATTTTTTGCGGTGGAAATGGCCAATGCCGAACAGACCCGTTTTGTAATGTCGGCACCCACAGCAGTTGAAATGGGCAAACAATTCAGGTTGAGTTTTACACTCAACGAACAAGGCTCCAACTTAAAACTGCCTCCCGGTATCGAAAATAATTTCGATATTCTGATGGGACCAAGCACAGGCAAATCTATAAGTATGACCACCATCAACGGTCGAACCACACAGGAAATTACCTACTCGTTTACCTACATTTTAAGGCCAAAAAAAGAAGGAACATTTGAATTAAGACCGGCTTCGATTGAAGTGGGCGGAAAGATTTTCGAATCAAATTCCATGAAAATTCAGGTGGTTCAGGCGCAGTCGAAACCCGCGCAACCACAGGCCGGAGCAGGTGGAGAAGCTCAGCAGCAGGCAGCTCCGCAAAATGTTGAACTGGGTGCCGAAAACCTTTTTGTGAGGGTTGAATTGAGCAAACAAAATGTGTTTAAAGGCGAACAGCTTGTGGCCACAGTAAAATTGTATGTCAACCCGAATATTCCGGTTGCCGGTTTCGACGAGGTAAACCTGCCTACTTTCGAAGGGTTTTATACAATGGATATTGAAATTCCGCAACAGGTGAATTTTACCCGCGAGGTTTTCGATAATAAAATCTACCAGGTTGGTATTCTTAAAAAGACCATTCTTTTCCCACAACAAACAGGCAGGTTAACTGTGGCTCCGTTTAACATGACTTTACTTGTGCAGCAACAGGTTAAACAACGCAGCTTTTTCGACGACTATTTTAACAGTTTCCGCACGGTAAAAGCTACCATTACCAGCAAAGCTGTCAGCATAAATGTTCGCGATATTCCTGCCTCACCGGGCAATTTCAGTGGAGGTGTGGGTAATTTCAGCGTATCGTCTGAAATCAGCAGTCAGGATGTTACCACAAACGACGCCGTTACTTTAAAGCTCACCATCAGCGGATCAGGAAACATCAGGCTCATAAAAACACCTGAACTCGTTTTGCCTTCCGACTTTGAAAAATACGACCCGAAAGTAACCGACAATGTAACTGCCGGAAACAGCGGCAACTCTGGTTCAAAAACCATCGAATATCTCTTTCAGCCAAGATTTGAAGGCGCATACACAATTCCTTCAATCACCTTCACCACATTTAACCCTGCCACCGGAGCCTACGAAACAAAATCGACCCAGGAGTACCAATTGAAAGTAAAAAAAGGCTCAGGCGAACAAAATGCTTCTGTGACCAGCGCTGTCAGAAAAGAAGATGTTCAGTTTATCGGGCAGGATATCAGGTTTATTGAGCAGGGCGATCCTGAATTGAAAGCCATTGGTTACACTTTTTACGGCACTTCAACATTTTATTTGTTGTATGCGCTGAGTACCGTGATTTTTGTAGGTTTATTTGTAATTTACCGGAAAAAAGCACGCGAAAACGCCAATCTCGCTTTGGTTCGAAATAAAAAAGCCAATAAAGTGGCCCGCAAGCGTTTAAAAGCTGCGGCTGGCTTTATGAAACAAAACAACAATGAAGCTTTCCACGAATCAGTTTTAAAATCGTTTGAAGGTTATTTGTGCGACAAGCTTGGCATTCCGGTGGCACAATTCAGCAGGGAAACAGCAATTGAAGGTTTGAAAAAACGAAATGTGGAGCAATCGGTTATTGGCGATTATGTAACAGTTGTTGAACAATGTGAATTTGCCCGTTTTGCGCCTCCCAGCGGAGCTGAAGCAAGGGCCGATATTTACAACAAAGCCGAAACAACAATGGGTTTGATGGAGAAACAGATAAAACGGTGAATTCAAAGACAGTGAGATTTGAGTAATGAGTACTGAGAATTCAAATCAAAAAAGACAAAAATGACAGGAAAACTGATTAAGATATTAATTATTTTACTGATTGCAGTCAGTAGTAAAACGGCTGCAGCACAGGACAACAATAACCAACTTTGGGATAAGGCCAATGCAGCCTACTTATCGCAAAACTACCAGGAAGCAGTGGATGGTTATGAGCAAATTCTGAGAACAGGACACGAATCGGCCAAACTCTATTTCAACCTGGGGAATACATATTACAAAACAGGGCAAACAAATCTCGCCATTTTATATCTCGAACGTGCAAAATTGCTTGACCCGAACAACAAAGATATTGACTTTAATATCGCATTTGTAAATCAGAATGTAGTTACAAAACTCGAACCGCTGCCACAGCCTTTTTTTGTCCGCTGGCGGGCTTCCATCCTGAACATGCATTCAACTGATACATGGGCAACCATCAGCATCGCATCCTTCATCCTGTTTCTGCTGCTTGCCGGATTCTTTATCTTCAGCAAAATCGTATTGGTGAGACGCATTTCATTTATCTCCGGAATTGTAATTCTTGTGCTTTCAATATTTACTTTTTCGTTTGCCAGCAAACAACAAAAGAAAATTATACAACGAAACAGCGCTATTGTATTTTGTCCGCGGGTTACAGTAAAAAGTGCACCATCGGCTACCAGTACCGATCTTTTTCTGATTTACGAGGGTGTAAAAGTCGAAGTGACCGACAGTGTCAATACATGGAAAGAAATTAAACTGGCCGATGGTAACGAAGGCTGGCTGCCCGATTCGTGCATTGTAAAAATCTGAACCTAATCCAATTAATAAAATCAAACATCAGTAGATTACTTTAAAAAGTGACATTGCTTTTTGCGTTATTTAAGTTAGTTTTACCCAAAAGATTGTTCGAATGGAAGATTTAATAAAACAGGTTGTCGATTGGTACATGACCAATATGAATTATTTTACCATCACGTTGCTGATGGCAATCGAAAGTTCTTTTATACCATTCCCTTCAGAAATTATTATTCCTCCGGCAGCCTTTAAAGCAGCGAACGGTGAATTAAACATTTATCTCGTGGTATTTTTCGGATCGGCCGGAGCTTTGATCGGCGCCCTGTTTAATTACTATTTTGCCAAATACCTGGGGCAAACCCTTCTCCTGAAATTCGCCGATACCCGTGTTGCCCGTATGATGCTTGTTGACCGCTCCGCCGTTGAAAAAGCAGAAGCCTATTTCAGAAAGAACGGCAACATCTCAACTTTGATTGGCAGGTTTGTGCCTGGAATCCGCCAGTTGATTTCGCTTCCCGCCGGGTTGGTAAGCATGAACCTGAAAAACTTTATCCTTTATACAGTAATCGGGTCCACTGTCTGGAACATTATTCTTGCTGTTTTAGGTTATTTCTTTTTTTCGCAAAAAGAAAAACTTGAAATGTATTACCACGAGATTTCATATTTAATGCTCGGATTAGGTATATTGTATTTCGGGTACCTGGTTTACAACGGGTTCAAAAAAACTGACAAAGTAAAACCTGAATAATCCGTTTCAAAAGAAAAACAACAATGGAAACTGAGATCAAACTGGCTGTTCTTATCGACGGCGACAATATACCTTCGGCATACGTTAAAGAAATGATGGAAGAAATTGCCAAATATGGCAACCCAACCATCAAACGAATTTACGGCGACTGGACCAAGCCAATTCTTGCCAAATGGAAAAACCTGTTGCTCGAAAACGCAATCACGCCCATTCAGCAATACGGCTATACATCAGGGAAAAATGCCACCGACTCGGCCATGATTATCGATGCAATGGACATTTTGTACAGCGAGAAAGTAGATGGGTTTTGCATTGTTTCGAGCGACAGCGATTTTACGCGACTGGCAACCCGGTTGCGCGAAGCCGGAATGAAAGTGTATGGCATTGGCGAAAAGAAAACGCCAGAACCTTTTATTGTTTCCTGCGATAAATTTATTTACATCGAAATCCTGAAAAAACAATTAAAAGAACCCGAAAACGCACAGGTTCCGGATAAAGCCGAAAAGAAAGTTGAAGTAGATAAAATTACGCCAAATATAATCAGGCTGATTTCGTCCACTATTGGCGACTTAGCCGACGAAGATGGCTGGGCATTTCTGGGCGATGTAGGCAGTTTGCTTCAGAAAAAACAACCCAACTTCGACTCGCGAAATTATGGCTTTGAAAAACTCACTCCTCTCATTAATTCAATCGGTAAATTCGAAATTGAACAGCGCGACAGCTACAAGGGCAAATTCAAACTGATATATGTGAGAAATAAAATTCAGGCTGATTTGCGTCAGAAAATGAAAAGATAATAGGTAAAAGTCAGACTATAAACTATATCCGTTTCCTCACTAAAAACATCATTTTTTTCAGTTCACTCAGCACTTGCAAATGTTGGTTAGTTGGTTATATTTAGCCCGGCATTCCGCTCAGGAATCCACGAACTTCGGATTTCTGTTTTCAAGAATCTGTGAAAGAAAAAAGACATGGATGGATTTTTAGAATACATTTTGCACAAATTTACCTTGCCCCTGACAAATCCTGTTCTCATTTTTGCACTCATACTTATGATTATCCTGATTGCCCCGATTATTCTACGGAAATTCAGACTTCCCGGAATCATTGGGTTAATATTATCAGGAGTTTTGATTGGTCCTTTTGGTTTAAACTTTCTGGAGAAGAATATTGCCATCGAACTGTTTTCAACCATCGGGTTGCTTTACATCATGTTTATTGCTGGGCTCGACCTCGATTTAAATGAGTTTAAAAGCAACCGGAATAAAAGTTTATTATTTGGTTTTTTCACTTTTATTTTTCCGCTGTTGATTGGTTTTCCGCTTTGCCAGATTGTACTGGGTTACGACAACAACTCCAGCCTGCTGGTGGCCAGCATGTTTTCAACACACACTTTGGTGGCCTACCCCATTGTCAGCCGGCTGGGAATCAGCAAAAACGCAGCAGTGGCTACAACCGTTGGCGGCACTATTTTTACCGACACAGCAGTGTTGATGATTCTGGCCGTAATCATGGGGAAAAGCCAGGGAACCCTGAACTCAGAATTCTGGTTGCGGCTTGGAATTTCGCTGGTCATTTTTTTAACCCTGATGTTCTGGATTGTGCCAAAAATCACCCGTTGGTTTTTTAACAAGCTCGAAAGCGAAAAACATGCGCATTACATTTTCGTTTTGGCTGTGGTATTTTTCTCTGCATTTCTTGCAGAACTTTCAGGTCTTGAATCTATCATCGGGGCTTTTATTGCAGGACTGGCGCTCAACAGGATGATTCCGCACACATCGGCGCTGATGAACAGAATCGAATTTATCGGCAATTCTCTTTTTATCCCGTTTTTTCTGATATCGGTTGGCATGCTTGTCGATGTTTCGGTGGTATTTAACGGGTACCGTGCCATTCTGATAGCCGGTGTTTTAACCGGTGGGGCAATTTTCGGAAAATGGATTGCAGCATTTTTTACCCAGCTTGTTTTTAAATTCTCTGTAGCACAGCGGCAACTCATTTTCGGGCTCAGCACTTCGCACGCAGCAGCAACACTGGCAGTTATTCTTGTTGGGTACAAGGCCGGAATACTCGACGAACATATTCTGAATGGCACTGTTATTCTGATACTTGTCACCTGTGTTGTGGCTTCGCTGGCAACCGAACGTGCTGCCAAAAAAATTGCTTTTTCTGAAAAAGAAGTCATTTTATCCAAATCAGATAAGCTGGCTTTCAGTCACGAACATATTTTACTGCCCATTGCCAACCTGCAGAATATTGAAAAATTACTTGAGTTTATTATTCTCATAAAAGATAAAAAATCGTCGAACCCTGTTACTGTACTTTCCGTGGTTCCCAACAACGACGAAGCAGAACTAAACATTATTGCCTCACGAAAGAAACTTGAAGAGTTTAAAAAACATGGCGCAGCAGCCGAAGTAAACATCAATACCATTGCAACAATTGACTTGAATGCCACTGCGGGAATTTCGCGGATTGCCAAGGAAATTGCAGCCGATATGATTGTGCTGGGATGGCCTCAAAAAGCCGGAATTTTTGAGAAACTGATTGGTGAAAGAATTTATTCTATCATTAACAGTGTGGATAAAAGCCTGTTCATCTGCCATCTGGAAAGGCTGCCTGTAACACAAAACCGAATTGTGATTCTTGCCCCTCCGATGGCAGAAAAAGAGATAGGCTTTGAAACCTGGGTACTCAAAATCATGCGTCTTTCGGCTGAATTGTCGATACCTGCAGTACTTTTCGGTACCGAAGCAACTTTCGAAGCAATTCAGAACAGCGTTAAAAAATACAAACTCACCGGGAAAATGAGTTTTAACGCTTTTACCGGTTGGGAAGATTTTTTGCAAGTCAGTCAGTATATCCACGAAGACGATTTGCTGGTGCTGGTCTCTGCCCGTACCGATGCTGTTTCGTACCAGAAATACCTCGACCACATTCCATCTAAACTTGAAAAGCATTTTCAGCCCAATAATAAAGTGGTTGTTTTTCCACAACAGTTTTACCAGGGAATCGAAAGAAAAACTTCAGGTGGTGGTAATTTCAGTTTGAAAAGAAAAATAGTGACTGAACAAAGAAAAAAAGACTAAAAAAGATAATCTGACTTTCCCGGGATGTTTTCTCAATTGATATTTTTATATTCCTGAACTGAAAATAATGACATGATTTTATTAAGCACGTTTGATTTTTCTCTTCCATTTTCGCAGCCAGTCATGAAATTTCTGGTTATTCTGATTATTATTCTGGCGGCCCCGTTGTTGCTGAATAAAATAAAAATTCCACATATTCTGGGGCTGATTATTGCGGGTGCTTTAGTGGGTCCATTCGGATTTAACCTGCTTGAACGCGACAGTGGTATTGTACTTTCAGGAACCGTAGGTCTTTTATATATCATGTTTCAGGCCGGAATAGAAATCGATATCTCAGATTTTAAACGAAATGCCTTTAAAAGCTCATTCTTAGGCCTCATGGGTTTTATTATCCCAATGATACTTGGTACACTTACCGGATATTACGTTCTTAATTTTACACTCATCACCTCTGTTTTAATGGCAAGTATGTTTGCTTCCCACACACTCATCACCTACCCGCTTGTGAGTAAACTTGGGCTGGCGAAAAACCGCGCCGTGAACATTACTGTAGGCAGCACACTCATCACAAATATTCTAGCTTTGCTGGTGTTGGCAGTAGTGGTTGGCATGACAACTGGAAACATCAATTCGTGGTTCTGGATAAAACTGGTGGTGCTGTTTTTTACTTTTACATTGGTTATTTTAGTAATATTTCCATTGCTGGCCCGCTGGTTTTTCAAACAGGTTGACGACAATGTTTCGCAATATATTTTTGTGTTGGTAATGGTTTTTCTGGGAGCAGTTCTTTTGCAAATTGCTGGTATCGAAGCCATTATCGGTGCATTTCTTGCCGGGCTGGCCTTAAACCGGCTGATACCGCGAACTTCACCGCTGATGAACCGCATCGATTTTGTGGGAAACTCCATTTTTATTCCGTTTTTTCTTATCAGCGTGGGTATGCTCATTAACTACAAAGCCTTTATTTCGAGTACAGAAACCATAGTTGTGGCTGCTGTGATGTCGGTTACTGCCACCTTGGGTAAACTTATTCCGGCAGTGATTACACAAAAAACTTTCAGGTTTACAGTTGACGAACGCCGGCTGATTTTCGGGTTAAGCAATGCCCAGGCTGCAGCAACTTTGGCGGCTGTGCTGGTAGGTTACAACATCATTTTAGGTGAAAATGAAAATGGCGAACCCATCAGGCTGCTTAGCGAAAGTATTCTGAATGGAACCATTATTATGATTTTAGTAACCTGTACCATTGCATCATTTGCAACTCAAAAAGGGGCAATCAGTTTGGCACAAACCGAAAGCGCTGAAATGAACGAGGAAAACACAGAAACAGAAGAAAGAATCCTTATTCCGGTAAGCAACCCCGACACTGTAGAAGAACTGATAAACCTGGGTACCACGATAAAACATGCCGGAAATAAAGACAGTCTTTTTGCACTGAATGTGGTTTATAATGAAGATGTACGCGCTGGCGCTGAAAAAGAAGCAATAAAAATACTTGACAAAGCCAAAATTACTGCCGCTGCCACCGACAATCGGTTGAAGCCTGTTTTGCGTTACGATCAGGATATTGTTAACGCCATCAACAGCACGGTTAAAGAACATCAGATTACCGACCTGGTAATGGGACTACATATAAAAACTGAAATTTCAGAGTCGTTTCTGGGTAAGCTCACCGAGGGTATTTTATCGAAAAACAATACAACAACATTGGTTTACAAACCATTACAACCCATCTCAACCATAAAAAACCATTTGATTATAATTCCTGAAAATGCTGAAATTGAAATCGGATTTATTGAGTGTTTGTCAAAAATCTGGAACATTGGAAGAAACACCGGGGCAAAAATGATTTTTTATGCCAGTGAAAAAACGCTGAAAATAATTCGCGAAATACATGCTAAACACCCTATTGAAGCGGGTTTCAAAGTTTTTGATGAATGGGAAAATTTTCTGATACTTTCAGACGATATAAAACCCGATGATGGTTTAATAATCGTGATGAGCCGCGAAAAAAAGATTTCGTATCATTCGAAAATGAAGAAAATCCCTGAATATCTGAATTTACATTTTACACAAAACAGTTTTCTGCTGATTTATCCAATGCAATCGGGCCTTTATAACGACGAAACCGACCTGAACAACCCGTCGTTGCTCGAACCCATTGAAAAAATTGACGAACTGGGCAAAAATATTGCAAGGCTTTTCAAGAGGAAATAAAATATTCCATTCATTTTTTTAAACCAATCTCCTCAATCTTCTGAATTTCATATTCTTTTGCAAATTCAAAAAATCAGGTTGACAATGATTCAAAACTTCAGGTATTTTTCAATAAACTTCAAAATTTGGGTTTTCACCTTTTTGTTTATTACATCCTTTTTCAGTTTGAACACAGCTATTGCTAGAGATTCCGACACCACAAAAGTAAGTTTTTTCACGGGTGCTGCAACCATTACATCCAAGGGGCTCTCCACATTTCCGAACCTTACATTAGGCAAACCGGCCGCCATCCTTGACCTGTCGGTGGGTGGGGAAAAGTTCAGGTTCGAGCCAACCATACGCTTTGCATTGGAAGGAATGAAACCATGGACTTTTATTTTCTGATGCCGCTACGAGTTGGTCAATAACAATAAATTTCAGTTGAAACTGGGGGCACACCCTGCATACTCATTTAAAAACAATTTCTGTTATCCAAAACGGAACCACCAAAGAGATTTTACGTGCCCAGCAATTTTTAGCCGGGGAAATTTCACTGGTCTTTAAAGTGGGCAAGTACACTACGATTGTGCCGTATTACATTCATGCCTGTATCCTATTCCACTTTACGCCTAAAATTTACTAAAATTAAACCTAATTGTCACCAACTTTTTTTGCCACATTACCATAGAAAAGCTTTCATGACATAAAGCACGAAAATTCTAATGTGCCCTATGTGCCTATGTAGTTCAAAAACTTTTTATTTGAATAACTCCACAATTTCATCCCTTGTAATTTCGGCAAACGGGTTGTTAGAGTTCACAAATTTATCGGCCAGCGCGCTTTTGCGTTCTTTCAATGCCTGAATTTTTTCTTCGATTGAATTTTCGGTGATAAACCTGTAAACAAACACATTCTTTTGCTGCCCAATGCGGTGCGCACGGCTGATAGCCTGGTTTTCGGCTGCCGGGTTCCACCACGGATCGGTAATAAAAACATACTCGGCGGCAGTGAGGTTGAGCCCTACTCCACCCGCTTTCAACGAAATCAGAAAAATAAAATTCTGCGGGTCGTTCTGAAACTGGCTGATTACCGATTCTCTGTCGGTTGTTTTTCCGGTAAGCAGGCTGTAGCGCCAGTTTTGCTGTTCTATACTTTCCTCAATTAGTTTCAAATGCGTTACAAACGACGAAAAAATAAGCACTTTGTGCTTTTCTGCCACAAGGTCGCTGAGCATCAAAAGCATCTGTTCAAACTTCCCTGAAACTTCCTCCGAATCACTGTCTAACAGCGATGGGTGGTTGGCCAGTTGCCGCAGTTTTGTCAATCCCTGCAAAACCACAAACGACGATTTTCTGACTCCCTTTTTTTCAATGTTTTCGAGA
>DYSZ01000250.1 GCA_020726265.1 Draconibacterium orientale | reverse complement strand
GGCTGGCCCGATATTCGGCAAAACCCTGATACTTTTCAGGCATTGGCAACTTACAACGATGCAAATTTTTTGTACTCATACGCATCGAATTATGCCAGTAAGTTTGGCGACTATAGCTGCATCAGGGGAAAAAACGGAACGCTGTTCGCACATGGCGGAGAAGGCAGCCCCAGGTGGTTTTTTATACCTGAACATCAAAATCTTCCCGGAGGTTTCGATTTTTATGAAGGCATGAAGGATGCCATAAAAAATGGTCAGGCCGAAATGATCACCACTGAAGAATATGGGATGAAACTACCCCCTGTGAGCCTAAGCGACGACAGTAAATACCATCTGGACAACTGGGTGGATTGTATGCGAACAAGAAACCCAAATACCAATGGAAATATCCATACCGGGTTTTGGCATTCCATAGGTATTATTATGGCTACCCGCGCATATCGTGAAGGCAAGAAACTCTACTGGGACCGCGCGAACGAAGAAATTGTTGACCATCCTGTAATGTATTAATACAGCGTAGGATGAAAAACGATGACAAATTCAAGGCAGAACGATTATTGTCACTTGATTTTTTCAGGGGAGTTACCATGTTCCTTCTTGTTATGGGATCCACCCACCTTTCCTGGTTTTTAGTATCTCCACAACTAAAAGGGACATTAATTTTCTCGCTGGGGGAACAGTTGGAGCATCACCCATGGCAAGGACTACGCTTCTGGGACCTGATTCAGCCTTTTTTTATGTTCATAGTTGGTGTTGCTATTCCATTTTCATTTGCCAGTCGTATAAAAAAAGGTGAAAGTTATAACGAAATTTTTCGGCACATCCTCAAACGTTCTTTTCTACTGCTACTACTCGGATGGGGATTATATTGTATCCCTTACGGGAAAATAACCTTTTATTTACAGGATGTCCTTGCCCAGCTTTCTGTAACGATTTTGATTTCATTTTTGATAATGAGGAAACCAGCGTATATTCAAATCCTGATTTCTTTTGGACTTATAGCGATTACCGAAATACTCTACCGAACGTTTTGGGTCGAAGGTTTTAATCAACCATTTGTGGCTGGTCATAATTTTGGAACCTGGGTGGATTCACTATATTCCGGGGTGGATACAGAAGATTACTGGGTGTCTTTTAATGCTATACCAACAACAGCGCATACCATTTGGGGCGTGTTGGCCGGCAAACTACTGATGAGCAATAAAACAAACCAAAAGAAATTGCTGATACTGATTGTTGCCGGTATAGTAGGCCTGATTATCGGTTACGGGTTGAATCCGGTTACCCCGGTTATTAAGCGGATAGCAACAAGCTCTTTTGTTTTTGCCAGCGGAGGCTGGGCCTTTTTGGCGCTATCGTTATCTTTCTGGCTGATTGACATGATGAAATTGCAGAGAGGAATCTTATTTTTTACGGTTGTCGGGATGAACTCTTTGTTTATTTATCTCTTTTCGCATCTGGGAGGGGCTGAAATGGCTGGTAAAATTGTTGCCCCTTTTACCTGGGCTATATTCTCGTGGGCAGGCGCTTTAGCACAAGGCATAGCAACATCTTTGGCTTCTACATTTCTTTTATGGTATCTCTGTTATTGGATGTATAAGCAAAAAATATTCATTAAAATATAAATGATAACTTAAATTATATACAGCTAAAAAATAAACAAATGGAAATAATAATTTCTGAAAGCAAACAGGTTCTTGGTAAAGTGGCTGCCCAAAAGGGCGCTGAGTTGATTCGTAAAGCTATCCATAATAAAGGGTACGCAAATATCATTGTTGCAACCGGCGCATCTCAATTCGAGATGCTGAACGAATTAGTAAAGCAGGATATTGACTGGTCGTTGGTAACAGCTTACCATTTGGATGAGTATATCGGAATACCCGACAGCCATCCTGCTTCATTCCGGAAATACCTTAAAGAGCGGTTTGTGGATATTGTATCGCCCAAAGAGTTTATCTACGTAAACGGCGAAACAGAACCTGAAAAAGAATGTGTGAGGTTGGGGAAGTTAATCGCCAAAAATCCGATTGATGTTGCTTTTGTAGGCATTGGCGAAAACAGCCATCTGGCGTTTAACGACCCGCCAGCCGATTTTGAAACAGAAGAAGCGTACATTGTGGTAAAGCTTGATAACGATTGTAGGAAGCAGCAAATGGGCGAAGGTTGGTTCCCCACTATCGACGATGTTCCTGAAAAAGCAATCAGTATGTCGATAAAGCAAATTATGAAATCGGAAGCCATTATTTGCTGTGTCCCCGATTTGCGGAAGGCTGATGCTGTACAAAAAACGGTTGAAAGCGAAATTTCGCCAATGGTTCCCGCTTCAATTATGCGCCGGCACAATGCCACATGGCTTTTTCTTGATAAAGATTCAGCCTCGATGCTAACCTAAATAATGAACCAATATCATTAGCGTGTATGAAACGCATATTTATTTTGTTGTTTGTCTTTTTAATCTCAGGCTCGGTTTGCTTTGCACAAAGAGGGCAGGATACCATTAGCAAAAACTGGCCCGATAGTTTTGTAAAAACCGAAATTAAATCGACTGAGGACAGCCGTATGCAGAACGCCATTTTTTACAAGACAACAAAGCCTGAACCGCAGCCACTGATTGTTTCGCTGCACACCTGGAGCGGCGACTACACACAGGAAGATTTGCTGGCCAACGAGATTCTGTTACGCGACTGGAATTACATTCATCCCGATTTTCGGGGAGCAAATAACAACCCGGATGCGTGCGGAGGCGTGAAGGTAATTCCCGATATCGAGGATGCCATTCAATATGCCATTAAGCACGGAAATGTCGATAAAAACCAGGTACACATCATTGGCATGTCGGGCGGAGGTTATGCTACGTTGCTGGCTTTTATGAAAATAAATTACCCGGTGCGGAGCTTCAGCGCCTGGTGTCCCATTTCCGACCTTGAAAACTGGTACTGGGAGTGTCGGGGCCGCAACCTGAAATATACCGGAGACCTTGAACAAGTTACCACAGGAGGGCATGGTTTCGATGCTGCCGTGGCCCGCAAACGTTCGCCGCTTTATATGAATTTTCAACCTGAAAAACGCAGCGGCGCTTTCCTGAATATTTATGCCGGGATTCACGACGGGTACACTGGTTCGGTGCCAATCACGCAATCGATTAATATGTTTAACAAATTGGTGGATGACATGTATCCCGGTCAGGGAAAAGAAAAAATAAGCGACAGTTTGAAACTTTCTTTGGTAACAAAACAAATTAATCCAGATGCCGGCCCCAATTTCATGCTGGGTGGCCGTAACATTTATTTGATTCGTGAATTGCCAAACCTGAATTTTACTTTGTTCGATGGAACCCACGAAATGCTGGTTCCGCAGGCCTTATCGCTAATCGAAAAAAGCACAGGAAGAAATACCGA
>DYSZ01000249.1 GCA_020726265.1 Draconibacterium orientale | reverse complement strand
TAGATCGCGGTTAAGCCAGAAACTGTATAAGAATTGTTGACGGGTTTTCAGGTCTGCTGTTTTTAAAGCAGAGCGGATGAAGGTTTTTTCGATACCGGTGGCGATGGGATAGGTTGAATTGATATACTCCCGTAAGGAATCCATATCCGAAATTTTTTCAGCAAAAGTATTGGCAATTTCGGTCGTTTGAATTTCACTTAAAGTCATCTGGGCATTTGGGTTCATCCGTTGAAAAAATAATTTTTTCGATGCAATCACCGCATTGGTCTGGTCGCGTGCCTCCAGAACAAGGTTGTAGTTCCCCGATGCAAGGTTGCCGATAGATATTTCCGACAGCAGCACATTGACTTCCCTGGCAGTCTCTTTCTTGACTTTTGAATATTCGTGGAGTCTGATATTGCTCTCAAACGACTCCAGGTACCAGGTCAGGATGAATTTCTGATCCTTTCCAACCACTTTTTCCGCGTTGTATAATTCGGTGTAAAAAATCAGTTTTGATTCATTCTGAGGATAAAAGGTATAGGTATATGGGATGAGGTCATAACCGCTTTTTGTCAATTCAGAAACAAGGGTTGCCTTGGTGTATGATTTGACAAGTTCAATATCGGAAAAAACCGGTTTATCGCCGGGGTAGTCGATCGTGATGTTTTGATTGTAAGGGAATGGTTGCGCTGTATTGTTTTTATCGGAAAGTTGGATTTCAAAATCGTAGGTTCCATTGGATAAGGGAACCCGTTGCTGATCAACAAAATAAAAATCTGTTTTTGTAGTATCTTCAATTTCAGGACTGAACAATTCATACTTTTTGAAAGCTTTGATTTCGTTATTCAGTTTAAAAGTCATAAGGATATTCACCGTTGCCTGGAATTTTCCGTTTTCTTTCTGAATAAAATTCAGTGAATTTCCTGCAACAGAAAGGTAAGATTCCAGATAGGGGCCTTCGGGTGAGTCGAAAGTGGCATATGTTAAGAAAGCCCAAAGGTTTTTTGATTGGGTTTCTAAGGAAAGGAGTGCAAGAAATAAGATGGGTACAAAAAATATTTTTTTCATGATAATCACTGTTAAGGGGTTTAAGGAAAAAGTCATACAAAAGTAGGCGAAACGGCATCAAATTGCAAGGAAAATCGGCAAACCGCCGGTTTTCGTGCCTGAGATACTCTATATCCGGGGGCAGTTTTGTTTTTTGCAGGTTAGAAAAAAATAGTACTTTTGTCTCCGGAGAGATGGCAGAGTGGTCGATTGCGGCGGTCTTGAAAACCGTTGACCTGCAAGGGTCCGGGGGTTCGAATCCCTCTCTCTCCGCAAAGCGGGTGTGAGTTTGGGTGTGGGTGTGAAAAATTTCACTTCAAAGATACCGGGCTTAGGCCCAAAATCGTTTAAAAAAGCAACCCTTACCCTCACGTTTACCCATGCCCACACCCACGCCCACACCTTCTTCGGAGAGATGCCAGAGCGGTCGAATGGGGCGGTCTCGAAAACCGTTGATCTCCGTAAGGGGATCCCAGGGTTCGAATCCCTGTCTCTCCGCTTAGATAGAATGCTGTTTAACGAAAACCACTGAAATCATTGATGTTTTGGTGGTTTTTTGTTTTTCTGAAAAGTAAAATACAGCATTCTAAGGTAAACTTTCAGGTGGACTTCGCGGTGGACTGAACCGATCCACCTCCAAATCCACCGCTTTCGCACTTTCTGCACTGATTTACACTACTTTACATTTTATTCTTTTGCTCTTGGTAACTATTTTTGTTAACCTTAAATGTCATCCCAATGACAAGAGCAACTTACACGGTCCTTTTCAACATCAAACGGACCAAAGAGCTTAAAGACGGCACTGTTCCAATTTATGCCCGAATCACCGTCAACAAACAAAGAGCAGAATTCGGACTTCAAAAAAGTATCAAAGCCGAGGAATGGGACCTGGAACGAGGTTGTGCCCATGGTTTCTCCAAAAACGCCAGGGAAATCAATTCACACCTGGATCTGGTCAAGGCAGAACTGTTGTTAAAAAAACGGGAAATGGATGAGAAAGGAAAGCAAATCTCAGCCTTTAACCTGAAAAATTGTTACCTGGGTATTGAAACTGAGTCCAGAACCATCTTGACTGTATTTCGTGAGCACAACGACAAATGCAAGCTGTTGAGAAATATCGATTTTGCACCTGGTACGGTTGAAAGATACATCACCTGCTGCAAACACATTGAAGACTTTATTAAGCTGAAGTATAAAAGGGATGATTTGTACCTGCAGGAGATCACCCCAATGTTTGTCAAAGACTTCGAATTTTACCTGAAGACCAGTTGCAAGTGTTGCCATAATACGGCTACCAAGTACCTGAAGAATTTCAAAAAGATCATCCGTATAGCCAGGGCCAATGAATGGATGAAATCAGATCCTTTTTCTAACATTAAATTCCATTTAGACGATGTTGATATGGATTTCCTTAATGAACAGGAGTTGAATACCTTAATGGAAAAAGAATTCAAAATTGAACGACTCCAGGTGGTAAAAGATATCTACCTGTTTTGCTGCTTCACTGGACTAGCCTTTATTGATGTTAAAAATCTCAACTATTCTGATATAGAATTCAGGGATAACAGGCAATGGATAAAGAAAAGAAGGCAGAAAACAAAGAACTGGTGCCATGTGCCACTGCTACCACCTGCTGTCCGGTTGATGGACAAATATAAAGATCATCCTGTATGCCAGAAACGGGGCTGTGTATTACCGGTGCCGAGTAACCAGAAAATGAATGCATACCTAAAAGAAATCGCCGACTGTCAGGGATCGAAAAGAATCTCAGCACACATACAGCCAGACATACTTTCGCCACGACTGTCACCCTTTCAAATCAGATCTCGATTGAAGTAGTATCCAAAAGGTTTACATCAAATATGATACGGTAATAGCAAATTAGAAGTCGAAGCATTTCAAATTTTTTAATTAGTCATAATCAATGTATGTATAAGTTTTATCTGAAGAACAGGAATTATCAAACTCCGCTGCCTTCATGGCATTTGCCAATTATATTGCTTTCATGCTCTGCCAGTAGAAGGTATGATTGAAATAGCCTACACTGTTGTTTCTTACGGCCACAGGCTCCTTGCTGATATTCCTGAAAAGCTCCCTTATGGTCATCGATTCCATCGCGATACCTTTGATGGCGTTGATGAAATTGTCAAAGTATGTCTTGTGATGCTTGCTGTAATGTATATCTAAGGTAAGTTTATCTAAGGGCATCATACGCATATGGTAATGGTTGTAATTCAAATTTGGTTGGTGTATTCATATGATTTTGTTTTTCAGTGTGAATGGTTGACTTTATTTTGAAGATAGATCTTTGCTTCAGCCGGTGTTCCCAAAAGTATTGCGAGCCATCGTGTCTTCTCATTATTTTCACGGATGATTTTAATGGTCA
>DYSZ01000248.1 GCA_020726265.1 Draconibacterium orientale | reverse complement strand
ATGGAGTTTTAGTTGTGCCACGCGATATTGCCTATGATGTACTTATTCGGGCTGAGGAAATCAGGGATAATGAGAGAAAAATTTTCGGATGGGTGAAAGAAGGACAAACGGTTCATGAGATTACCGAAAAAGGGGGATATTTTTAGGATAAAATAATCTATAATAAACTTTTAGGGTTCACAAACAATAAAGGTTTTATTGTCGCAAATTTTACTATATACTTTCCGGAAGCTACCAGCTTTTGCACCAAAACTTAAAATAATACATCGATTCAAAACGAATCTTTCAATATTTTCTTCGCACCTCGGAAAAGTTCAGGGGGAAAGGTAGCATGATTCAGTATAAATAATAAGCATAAAAACTAATAATAATGAAAAAAATAGCATTCCTGATTTTAGGTATTTTTCTTCTGAAATCATTTTATGGTCAGCAAATATTTGCACAAAAGAAAGCCGATAAATTATTGGAAGAGAAATTAAAAGTTGCAAATAAAGGTTTTGTTGATGCCGCTGATTTTGGCTTTTCCCCGGATGCTTTAGGAATTGAAAATGCAACAGCACTTCAAAGGGCGGTGGACCAAACCGGAACAATAGTAGTGAGCCAGCCTGGAACTTACAATATGGCCGGAACTGTTTACATTGGCAGCAATACCAGCCTGATTTTTGGCAATAATATATTCCTTAAGAAAGTGGATGAAAAGGGTGCTTTTTCGCATGTTATTGTAAATAAAGGTGCAGCAACCAAAACATACGACGAACATATTTCAATTGAAGGACTGAACATCATTGTCAATGGAATAGATGTGCGTAAGTTTAAAGAAGCCTATGGATTGCATGGTCAGCTGGCTTTTTTTTATATTAAAGACCTGAAGATTGAACGATTTCGTTGTTTGGATCTGGGCAAAGCGCAATATGGTATTCATGTTTGTACATTCGAAGACATCATCATCAACGATGTGGTCATCAAAGGTGATAAAGATGGCGTACACCTTGGCCGTGGAAAACGGTTTACAATAAGTAACGGTATTTTTCAATGCTTCGATGATGCTATTGCGCTCAATGCCCACGATTATTCTACCGGAAACCCCGAATTGGGTTGGATCGAAGACGGTGTGGTGCAAAACTGTCACGATCTGAATGCCGAAAAAACAACCGGCTTTTTCTGCCGTATTTTGGCAGGAGCGTGGATCGACTGGAAGCCCGGAATGGAAGTGCAGCAATCGGATGCGGTGGTTTCGAACGGAAGAATTTACCGCGTTCAAAACATACCCGATGGCAGGATATATAAATCAATTACCAGACCAACCCACGAAAGTGGCAAAGTGATGCTCGACAGTATTAACTGGGGTGTGGTACAAAACGACGTAACTTATACCGCTGGTGTGAGGAATGTTATTTTCAGAGACATCTTCCTCGAAAAACCACGTACAGCTTTCTCAGTTCATTTCGATAATGATAAATACAGTCGTTCTTACTATCCAGGTGCTGAAGTTCCCTGCCAAGGACAGCTTACTTTCGATAATATCAGTGTGCTGTATGCTAAGCCTACACCATTTTTAAATATTGCCACGCCTGTGGATGTAATTACCATTACAAATTCAAGCTTACGCGATAACCGTATCAGCTTTATCAGCAACAAAGCCATGACTGATTACGAGAAAACCAAAATCAATATGATTGGTTGTGTTTTCAATCAAAAAGGGGTGATGGATTTGGTAACCAACACGGTTGATGGTAAGGAAATAACCCTGAAAACCGCTTCAAGCATAGAATATTATGACGAATTTTCGGCCAGAGTAATTCCCGGGAACGGAAAAATTACCGTGGAGTCGGATTTGACGGGATTGAAAAATAACCAATAAACCTAATCAATATTTATCCTTTAAAGGTATTTATTTAGCAGCCTATTCACAGAGTTCGGTTAATATCATTCCAAAACTATAAAAAGACTATAGGTATAAACAGTTGTGTCCTTGGGTTGTGAATAAGTTTTGATTTTAGCGTTTCTGGAAGCCCTTCAGAATGAGTTATTTGCAAGGATTTTATCCTTTGATTCTGAATATGCGAGTCTGCGGGACATATTTTCTGAAAATCAAGCACTTTCAACAATTTAGCACGTTTGGGGCTGATAACTATCTGACCGAAAATTTGGCCGTTTGCAAGTTTGCCCCTTATTTTTGGGGAAAACAAAAAAAGGTTGGACAAAGACAAACTCATACAAAAATTATTTCAAAAGATTGAAGAACTCACTTCCCGTCTTGAACAGGCAGAAAATGAAAATGCTGCACTCAAGTTGGAAAATGCAGCATTAAAAACGCGATTAAACAGCAACAGCAATAACAGCAGCAAACCCCCTTCGAGCGATGGTTGCCTGAAGAAACCTGCTTTCCCGAAGACAGGGAAAGGGAAACAAGGCGGCCAACCGGGGCATCAGGGCAGGACATTGAACCAGATTAACAATCTTGAAAAATGGGAACATGCAATCCTGTAAGTTGCAGTTGTGGGCATACATTTACAAGCGAAGAAATGTCACTTGCAGAGAAGCGCCAGGTTTTTGATTTGCCCGAACCCCGGCTGGAAGTCACCGAATACCGGATACACAAAGCGGTGTGCCCTGTTTGTGGGCTGGTACACAGGGGTGCTGCCCCCGAAGGGGTGAATGCCCCTGTGCAGTATGGGAACAGGACAAAAGCTTATGTAACTCTGTTGAATGTACACTTTAAGCTTCCCTTTAAAAAAATACAGTTGCTGTTCGGGGATTTGTTCGGCTGTCCGATAAACGAATCATCTGTTTATTCAGCCTCCATGCAATGCTATGGGAAACTTGCGGAAAGCGAACGAATAATCAAGTTAAAAGTTGCAGGTCAAGATGTTGCCCATGCCGATGAAACAGGAGTGAGGGTAAAGGGAAAATTACACTGGCTGCATGTGGCAACATCTCAGCTTTATACCTATTTGTTTGTACATGCCAACAGGGGGACAAAAGCGTTGGAAAGTGAAAAATCGGTACTCGGCAATTTTAAAGGTTGGCTTGTTCATGATTGCTGGAGCAGCTATTTTAAGTTCAACGGGTTGAGCCACTCAATTTGTGGGGCGCATATATTGCGGGAACTCGAAGGGTTGATAAAAAATGACAATAGCAGGTGGGCAAAAATATTCAAATCATTTTTGATGGATGTTTACAAAATGCCGTTCGAAGAAAGATTAAAACAGCAACAACATATATTGGCAAGGTATAAACTCATTTGTGGCATCGGTGAAAAATCAGAACCGCCACCAATAAAAATACCCGGCAGAAGGGGGCGGTATAAACGCACCAAAGCCAGGAGCCTTGTCGAACGCCTGATCAGCCAGCAAGATGCTGTACTTGCTTTTGCATTCAACAAAAATGTCCCCTTTACGAACAACCTTGCCGAAAG
>DYSZ01000067.1 GCA_020726265.1 Draconibacterium orientale | reverse complement strand
CTATTCAAAAGAAACAGCGGGAACCAAAAAACCCGGCTTTCACCGGGCTTTGCAAAACAAAACGTATTCAATCAAACTAAACCAAACAAACCAATCTTATAAAACTTTTATATCTACGGGTGCTTTTTCAAGCGCTTCTTCTTTTTTCGGAAGGACAATGTTCAGAATACCGTTTTCAAATTTCGCATCAATAGCTTCGGCTTTAACCGATTGCGGAACCTTGAACTGTTTTTCGAAATTGTAAACCTCGAATTCGCGGCGCACAAATTTGTATTCTTCATTGTTCCGCCCTTCGGTTTCCTTATTATCAACCTTAATTGTAAGCATTTCATTGTGAAAATTGATTTTCAGGTCTTCCCTTGTAAACCCCGGTAACATCATTTCAATTTTGAAATCATTTTCCGATTCAAAAATATTGATGGCCGGTTTGCGGCAATTCTGCAGGTAGTTTTCATGATAATCGTTGGTTAGAAAACTGTTCATCATTTCGTTTACCAAATTTTTATTTACACTGTAACGTGGCTGATAAAATCTAACTAAGTTCATAATTTGTTTCTCCTATTTTTTAATTGTTTAACTTTTAAAAATGTTTCATGACCTTCAAAAATCAATTCCTGTTCCAACAACACAAAAGGTAAAATCAACAGTCAAATCGTTCGTTTTCGCGTCACATCGTCAGAACACAACAGTTTTTCACTGCAAATTTGTCTTAAAACGAATGATTACTCCTTGTTTTCACCCATTTTCAGTTTCGTTTTAAACTTTACCTTTGCACAACTGAATCAGAAAATCATGAGAATTGACATTATCACTGTTTTGCCTGAAATACTGGAAAGTCCGCTGAACTTTTCCATCGTCAAAAGAGCGAGGGATAAAGGGCTTGCTGAAATTATTGTACACAACCTGCGCGACTATTCCGACGACAAACACCGGCGGGTGGATGATTATTCGTTTAGCAAAGGAGCCGGAATGGTAATGGCAATTCAACCGATTGAAAAAGCCATCGAAAAATTGAAAAGCGAACGCAACTACGACGAGATAATCTACACTACGCCCGACGGAAAGGTTTTCGACCAGAAAACAGCGAATATCCTGTCGATGTACAATAACATCATCATCCTTTGCGGGCATTACAAAGGAATCGACCAGCGCATCCGCGACCATTATATTACGCTCGAAATTTCGATTGGCGATTATGTGCTTACCGGCGGCGAACTTGCAGCAGCCGTAATTACCGACAGTGTGGTACGCATACTCCCGGGAGTTTTATCTGATGAAACATCTGCACTTACTGATTCTTTTCAGGATAATTTACTAAGTCCGCCGGTTTACACGCGCCCGGCTGTATATAAAGGGATGAAAGTTCCCGATGTTTTGCTTTCGGGTAACGACAAGCTCATCGATGATTGGAAACACAACCAGTCCATTGAACGCACAAAAAAACTGCGACCTGATTTGTTCAGGAAATACCTGAGAGAGGAATAAAGGGTGATACTGGATTCTGGAAAGAAGAGATTGGTGGAGACTAATAGAGATCGATGGAGATTGGTGGTGATTGGTAAACTTCCTGCTCAACTCTCATTTCTTATCGCTCATTTCTTACAGCTTCCGGCTTCGAGCTTCTTTAAACTCTCCACTCAATCAGTCCGTCAACCCTGAAAATGATTTTCTCGTTATCAGTCAGCCATTTGATTACTCGCCTGAGTTTATGCTGGTCGCCTTCCAGTTCGAGTAAAAGTTTTTCAAATGAACAGGGTGTTTCAAGTATTTTTTTTATCTGCAACGATAGCTGTTCAAATTCATATCCGGTGAGTTCGAGTTGAGCCAGCGACTTGCAAACATCGCAACTCCCGCAACGCGGGGCATCGGTTTCACCAAAATACTCAAGCAGCAACTGGCTGCGGCAATGCGTTGTACAGGTGGCATAATGAATAACTGCATCAATCCGTTTTTGAAAATCTTCCTTGCGATTGCCGTAGTTTTCTTTCGAAATTTTCAGACGTTCTACAGCAACACGTTCCCTGGTAAAGAAAATATAAGGTGTGTTGTTTTGTGGCACATAATCGATGATTTTTGCCTGGCGCAAATGTTTCAGAAACTGGTAAACCTGCTCAGGTGTAATGCCTCCCCGTTTGGACAGAAGTCCCTCATCAACCGAAACAAAACCTGTAAAAAGTCCTGTGTAAGAGCGAAGTAAAAGTTTTATGAAACCGTCCATTTCGATATTCGACACCTGAAATTTATACAAATCGTCGCGCGAAACTGTGAAATACACGCGCGAAGGATTATTCACTTCCTCGGTAAACTCAAGATAGCCTTCAAGCTGTAACATCTTCAGGCTGTTGTAAACCATGGCCTGCTGCAATTTGAAAGTTTGCGCAAACTGCTGCAACTGAAACCCAAAAGTCTGATTTTTTCCAAACCCTTCGGCCACCTGCAAATAGTTGCACAGCGACTGGTAAATCCGTTTTATGGAGGCTACATCAGGAAATGACACAGCAACCTGTTTCTTCAGCTTTGTTTTTTCAGCATTATTAAAAAGCAATACGGCCGCTGCTTTTTTTCCATCTCTGCCTGCCCTGCCCGCTTCCTGAAAATAAGCTTCAAGCGATTCGGGTGGCGCAAAATGAATCACAAAGCGCACATCAGGCTTGTCGATACCCATGCCAAAAGCGTTGGTTGCCACAATCACCCTTGTTTTTCCACTTATCCAGGCATCCTGTTTATCGCTGCGCACCGAAGTTGTAAGTCCGGCATTGTAAAAATCGGCACTAATCCCATTCTTTCTGAGCTCCTCAGCAATTTCACGAGTGGCTTTCCTGCTGCGAACATATATAATACCCGTGCCCTTTACTTTTTGCAGTGTATCGAGCAGATACCCGTTTTTGTTCTCCACATTACGCACAAGGTAATTCAGGTTTTCGCGCTGAAAAGAAACCTGCAGCACATTCTTCTTTTTAAATCCCAGTTTTTCCTGAATGTCTTCAATCACGCGCGGAGTGGCAGTGGCTGTTAGCGCCAGAAAAGTGACACCTGGTAATATTTTTCTGATTTGGATAATATTCAGATAGCTGGGCCTGAAATCGTATCCCCACTGCGAAATACAGTGCGCTTCGTCAACAGTAATCAGGTTGACATTCATTTGTGTAAGTCTTTCAGCAAATTGCTCCGACCCCAGTCTTTCGGGCGAAACATATAAAAATTTGTAGTCGCCCCACACAGCATTATCAAGTGTGATTTTAATCTCCATGGGCGACATTCCGCTGTGAATCATCAGCGCTTTTATGCCTTTGCTTTGCAGCTTTTCCACCTGGTCCTTCATCAGCGCGATTAATGGTGTAATAACAACGCAAATGCCTTCACGCGATAACGAAAACACCTGAAAAGTGATGGACTTACCTCCTCCGGTAGGCATCAAACCAAGTGTATCATTTCCTGCTGCCACCGATTGTATAATCTCACCCTGTAAAGGACGAAATTCAGAATAGCCCCAGTAACGCGCCAATATTTGCCTGTAATTTTCCATTCATACAAATTAAGAAATCATTTTAACTATTAACAATTTTTATCGTCCAAAACACCCGCCGTTCCGAATTTTGTCGAGGTTAATTCGCTAAATTTTGTAGTTTTGCGCATTGTTTTATCTAAATAAAAATAACATGTCGTTCCTCATTGATAAAGTTGAATTCGAAGGTTTAACCTACGATGATGTCCTTTTAATTCCATCTTATTCTGAAGTATTACCCCGTGAAGTTGATTTCACTTCGAAATTTACACGGAATATTGTAATTAACACACCTGTTGTGAGTGCAGCAATGGATACGGTTACCGAATCGAAAATGGCGATTGCCATTGCCCGTGAAGGTGGTATCGGGGTGATTCATAAAAACATGAGCATAACCGAACAGGCACACCAGGTAACCATAGTAAAAAGAGCTGAAAACGGGATGATTTACGACCCGATTACCATCACTCCCGACAAAACAGTAGCCGACGCGCTTAATTTCATGGCAACGTACAAAATCGGTGGTATTCCGGTAGTGAATGAAACAGGTATTTTGGTAGGAATTGTCACCAACCGCGACCTCAGGTTCGAAAGAAACATGAACAGGCGAATCAGCGAAGTAATGACCCGCGAAAACCTGATTACCACAACCGAATCAACAAATCTTGAAAAAGCCGCCGACATTCTGCAAAATTATAAAATCGAAAAACTACCCGTGGTTGACAAAAACAACAAACTCATCGGGTTGGTAACATACAAGGATATTACAAAAGCAAAAGACAAACCGCTGGCTTGCAAAGATTTAAAAGGCCGACTGCGCGTTGCTGCCGGTGTTGGCATAGCAGCCGATACCATTGACCGCGTTGACGAACTTGTAAAAGCACAGGTTGACGCGCTTGTTATCGATACAGCACATGCCCACTCCAGAGGCGTTTTCGAGATATTGAAAGCCATCAAAAAGAAATACCCGGATACTGAAATTGTTGCCGGTAATATTGGCACAGCCGAAGCTGCTGTGGAATTGGTTAAAATGGGTGCCGATGCAGTAAAAGTGGGTATCGGACCGGGTTCAATCTGTACCACCCGAATCATCGCAGGTGTTGGAATACCGCAACTTTCGGCAGTTTACAATGTGGCTAAAGCCATCAAAGGATCAGGCGTTCCGGTGATTGCCGATGGCGGTATCCGCTATTCGGGCGATATTGTAAAAGGAATTGCAGCCGGTGCCAATTCGGTGATGTTGGGAAGTTTGTTTGCAGGTGTTGAAGAATCGCCGGGCGAAACCATTCTTTTCCAGGGAAGAAAATTCAAATCGTACCGAGGAATGGGTTCAATCGAAGCCATGCAGCAAGGCTCAAAAGACCGCTACTTTCAGGATATGGAAGACGACATCAAAAAATTAGTTCCCGAAGGAATTGCCGCCCGCGTACCTTACAAAGGAACACTCGATGAAGTGCTCTTCCAGCTTACCGGTGGGTTACGTGCGGGCATGGGTTATTGTGGTGCACAGAATATTGAAATGCTGCAGAATGCCAAATTCACTCGAATTTCGAATGCAGGTATGCAGGAAAGTCATCCGCACGATGTAACCATTACCCGTGAAGCGCCCAACTACAGTTCAAGACAATAAAATGATTTTGAGCGTATTTTTAATTCTGGTTTATTTAAGAGCATTTTCAAAGAATAATCATGTTAAAACGGTTTAACATTAAAAAGCCATTATCAGCAATGAAACATACTGTATTATTGAGTTTTATTTTATCTGTTTTTTCACTCCCTGTTTTTTCACAACCCGACGAAACGTTGATTACCATCGGCAATACCAAAATAAGCAAGGGTGAATTTGAACGTATTTACCAAAAAAACAATAACAATTTATACAACCCGGGCGATAAAAAAAAGCCTGAAGAATATCTTCAGATGTTTGTCGATTTCAAACTAAAAGTGATTGAAGCTGAAACCCTTAAAATGGATACAAGCATCGCTTTTGTGAATGAACTCGCCGGCTACCGTGCCGAACTGGCTGCGCCCTACCTGACCGATGTTACCTACACCGAACAAATGATAAAAGAGTTGTACAACCGTACAACAAAAGAAATCAGCGCAAGTCACCTGCTGCTGAACGTTTCGCCCGACGCTACAAGACAAGAGGAAGAAGAGGTTCGCGAAAAAATTCTGAAGATAAAGCAGGAGATAATTGCAGGCAAAGATTTCGGTGTTGCGGCTATGGAATATTCGCAGGATCCATCTGCTAAAAATAATAAGGGTGAACTCGGTTATTTTTCGGCTTTTAATATGGTGGTTCCTTTTGAAAATGCTGCATTTTCAACACCAATTGGCGAAATTTCGGAACCGGTACGAACACAGTACGGATGGCATATTCTTAAAGTTCATGATATCCGCAAAAACCAGGGCGAAATATTGGTGGCACACATCATGAAAATGTTTCCGCGCGATATGACACCCGAAACTAAATCCACCCTGAAATTGCAAATTGATTCAATTTATACCGAAGTTAAAAACGGTGCCGATTTTGCTCAGCTTGCGCGCGAAAAATCTGACGATAAACGTTCAGCGCAACAAGGTGGCGAAATGCCCTGGTTTGCATCAGGGCGTATGATTCCTGAATTCTCGAAACCGGCTTTTGCCCTTCAGAACAAAGGCGATATCAGTGAAATTATCGAAACTCCATACGGGTATCACATCATTAAAAAGCTTGACACGCGCCCGGTGCCATCGTTTGAAGAATCGAAAAAAGAACTCGAAACACGTATAAAACAGGACCCTCAACGCAGTCAGACAAGCAAAACTGTTTTTATTTCGAAACTGAAAAAAGAGTACAACTTCACCGAAAACCTGGCGAACATCGATAACCTGATGAAGAAAAATCTTGGTGATTCAACGGTGAATGCCAGTGATGGTTTATTTGTGCTGAATGGCAATGATTATAAAACAGAACAATTTACCAACTGGCTGAAAAAAGAAAACATCAGCAAAGGCTCTTTTAACAAAAACTACACACCTTGGGTTGAGGCTGAAATTACAGCTTATGAAGACTCAAAACTAGAAGAAAAATACCCCGATTTCAGGTACCTGATGCAGGAATACCACGATGGAATGTTGCTTTTCAATATATCAGAAATAAAAATCTGGAACTTTGCAGCCGGAGACACAGCCGGACTGGAAGCCTATTTTGCGGGTTGTAAAAAGTACATGTGGGAAGAACGGTTCAAAGGAATAGTCATCACTTGTAAAAATGATTCGGTTCGACAGGAGGCCGATAAATTTCTGGCTGAAGAAATGAGTGTTCAGGAGATTTTGGATTTGCTGAACAGCGAGGAAAAACTGATTACAATTACTGAAGGAGCCTGGGAAAAAGGTGTAAATCCGGTGGTCGATTTTTATGTTTGGAATGGTCCTGAACCAGCCAATTTCGACAGTTCGCTCACTTTTGTACGGGGTGATAAAATTCAGCCTGAACCTAAAAAACTGGAGGAGGCACGCGGACTTTATGTATCCGACTATCAGAAAGTGATTGAAGAAAAATGGTTAAAAGAGTTGCAATCGAAATACAAAGTAACCGTTAACAAAAAACTGCTGAAAACGATAAAAGGTGTTTAAACTGCGCAACATACCTATTCTTCTGGCGGTAGCAGGCTTGCTTGCCGTGCAATGCACCCGCACTGAAACTCCCGGCGAATCGCCGGTTGCCAGGGTTGGAGAAAAAGTATTATTGCAAACCGATATTAAACAAATTGTTCCAACAGGTTTAAGTCCGGCCGACAGCACTGCTATTGCCGGAGAATACATTAAAAAATGGATACGGCAGGAATTGCTGATACATAAAGCCAATGAAAATCTGTCGGTTGAGCAAAAAGACCTTACCCGTGAAATTGAAGAATACCGCAACTCGCTGATAGTCTACAAATACAAAAATGCGTTGTTGAGCGAACAGATGGACACTGTTGTAACGCAACTTCAGATTGAACAGTATTACAACACAAACGCCGACGATTTCAAACTGACTTCGAATATTGTGAAAGGAATTTTTATGAAAATCCCGCTTGGAATTGCAAAACCCAGTGAGCTGAAAAAAATGGTTGAAGACGATTCGGAACAGGGAATTACTGCCCTGAAAGAATATTGTCTTAAGTTCGCAATATCGTTTGAGTCTTTTGCCGACAGATGGGTTGACTTCAGAATCGTTCGGCGATATTTGCCCATCGAGATTGAAGACCCCGCACAGGAACTTAAACGCAATAACCTGATCGAACAAAAAGACGCCGAAAACTATTATATGGTAAGTATTCAGAATTACAAGTTGCAAAACGAGCCGGCACCAATTGAATATGTGCAGGACAACATCAGAAACCTGATACTGAATCAGCGTAAAATTCAGTTTTTACAACAGATTGAGGAAAATGTGTACAAAGAAGGATTAAGACAAAATAAATTCAAAATATTTGTGGAGCAGGCAAATTAAACCTTGCTGCTAAAAAAATGAAAATAGGAATAAAAAGCATAAACATGAGAACAGTAAAATCGAATGTAGCACTGGCCCTGATCCTGGTGCTCAGCACACTTTCGCTCAACTTGGTTGCCCAGGATAAAGTAGTTGACCAGATTGTGGCAATTGTTGGCGGAAATATTATTCTGAAAAGCGATATTGAACGCATGAATATCGAACAGCAGGCGCAGGGAGTTACCTCCGAAGGCGATATGAAATGCGAAATCCTTGAAAATTTTCTGATCGATAAACTGCTCGTGGCAGAGGCCGAACTTGATACGCTGATTGAAGTAACTCCCAGCCAGGTAAATCAACGGATGGACCAACAAATGGCAATGTATGTTTCTTATCTCGGATCGGAAAAAGCGGTTGAAGAATATTGGAAAAAGCCGATTATGGATATAAAATCGGAAATGAGAGAGGGCATCCGCACCCAGCTTTTAAGCCAGCAAATGCGCGAAAAAATTACAAAAGACATCACTGTAACGCCATCGGAAGTACGGTATTATTACCGCAATCTAAACAAGGACGAAATTCCTACAATTCCAACTCAGTATGAGTATTCCCAGATTACCTTTCAGCCACAGATTGAACTCGACGAGGAAAACAGGATAAAAGCCAAACTTCGTGACATAAAAAAACGAATCGAAGAGGGTTCGAGTTTTGCCACTATGGCCGTACTTTATTCAGAATGCCCGTCGGCCAAAGATGGCGGTACACTTGGCTATTCGGGCCGTGCCGAACTCGACCCCACTTATGCAGCCACAGCATTCAACCTGAAAGACGATAAAATTTCGAATGTGGTAAAGAGCGCATTTGGTTATCACATTTTGCAGCTCGTTGACAAAAAAGGGGATAAAGTAAATACACGCCATATTCTGATGAAACCAAAAGTATCGGTTGACGCGCGCGAAAAGGCATTCAACAGGCTCGACAGTTTGGCCAACATGATTCGCAGAAAGGAAATTCCCTTTGAAGAGGCTGCAATGATTTTTTCATCAGATAAAAACACAAAAAATAATGCGGGTTCGGTAATCAATCCCAATACCATGTCGTCGAAATTTGCGGTTGAAGAACTCGACCCCGATGTAAGTAAGGTAATCACAAAAATGAACCTAAACGAAATCTCGGCACCGTTTCAAACCACCGATAAAGAATCGCAGCAACTGGTGTATAAGATCATCAAAATCACAAAAAAGAGTGATTCACACAAAGCTGATTTACAGAATGACTACCAGCAATTGTCAGATTTATATCTTGCACATAAAAAAGAACTGGTTTTTAATGATTGGGTAGTTGCCCAGCAGTCGAAAAACTATATCAGGATTGACGATACCTACGCCAATTGCAACTTCAATTTCGAAAAATGGATTAAATAGTTAACGGATAATACAATCAATATGCCTGTGAATTTTAAAAACGATGTGGAAGCACTCGACGCTCTCCGCAAAAAATATGACGAACTAAAAAGTGAAATCACCCGTGTAATTTATGGACAGGATGAAGTTGTCACTCAGGTGTTGATTTCGCTTTTCAGCCAGGGACATGTGTTACTTATCGGGGTTCCCGGGCTGGCAAAAACATTACTTGTAACCACCATCGCCAAAATACTCGGACTGAAATACAACCGGATTCAGTTTACGCCCGATTTAATGCCTTCTGACATTATCGGCACCGAAATTCTTGACAACGAGCGTCATTTCAAATTTATCGAGGGGCCGCTGTTTGCCAATATCCTTCTGGCCGACGAAATAAACCGTACACCGCCAAAAACCCAGTCGGCACTTTTGGAAGCGATGCAGGAGCGGGCCATCACTACTGCTGGACAGCGGTTTAAACTCGAAGATCCGTTTTTTGTATTGGCCACCCAAAATCCCATCGAACAGGAAGGAACCTATCCGCTGCCCGAAGCGCAATTAGACAGGTTTATGTTTTCGGTGTGGCTCGATTACCCGAAATTTGCCGACGAAATCACCATTGTAAAAAATACAACGTCAACCCTCGATATCGAATTAAACCCTGTGATTTCGGGAAAGGAAATTCTGTATTATCAGCAGCTTATCCGTAAAATACCGATCAACGACAACGTGTTGGAATATGCAGTAAAACTGGCAGTGAAAACACGTCCGAATACGCCGGGCGCAGCCGACGTTGCCAACCAATACCTGAAATGGGGTGCCGGCCCGCGTGCATCGCAGTACCTGGTTTTAGGAGCAAAAACACACGCCGCTTTGCATGGCAAATACTCTCCTGATATCGAGGATGTAAAAGCCATTGCACCTTCAATTCTCCGTCACCGTATTATTAAAAATTACAAGGCTGAGGCTGAAAATATTTCGGTGGATAAAATCATTGAAAAACTGCTTTAATGCAATTCAATTTTCTCACATCGGTTTTAAAAAACAGACTTCTGACTTTTGCGTTGTTTATTGCTGCACTGAATGTTTCGGCACAGGAAAAGAAAATGGTGGAAATTCTGAGGGCTGGGTCGCTTGAAGCCAGTGAGCAGATTGCCGCAAATGCGCAACGCTTGCTCGATTCGGTTCATATTCGCCATAAAAATATTCTGATGTGGTGCGACAGCGCATACACCTACACAGGTACAAACCGTGTCGATGCGTTTGGAAATGTACATATCAACCAGGACGACACGCTGCATCTTTACGCCAATACAGTTTTTTATGATGGCGACATCAGTTTTGCCCGCGCCTGGGGAAATGTTAAGCTGATTAATAAATCGACAACCATTTTAACCGATACCCTTGATTACGACCTTGCTACAAACATCAGCTATTATGACGACAAAGGAAAAATAGTTGACAGCACCACAACAATAACCAGTCAAATCGGGAAATACTTTATCAACAACGACATGCTTTATCTTTACCGCAATGTAGTAGCTGTGGATAAGGATTATACCATGACCAGTGACACTGTCAGCTATAATACAACAACAGGGCGTATTTTTATTACCGGCCCTACAACCATCCGCGATACTACCAATACACTTTATGCCGAAAATGGCTGGTACGACTCTAAAACAGGAGATGCCGAACTGCTCAAAAACCCTGTCATGTCAAATGACAAACAAAATATAAAGGCCGGATACATCAAATACGATAAAGCCACAAAATCAGGCAAAGCGCTGAAAAATGTATGGATTACTGATATTGAAAACAGCTCCATTATTTCCGGGAATGTGGCCGAATACAGCGATCTGAGCGAAACTGCCATGGTTACCGATTCGGCAGTTTATATGAATTATAACGAAAAAGATACACTGTTTTTACACGCCGATACCTTGCGTACCGTACCCGATACCATTCCCGACGAAAAAATTGTTTTGGCCTACCGGAAAGTACGCTTTTTCAGAACCGATATCCAGGGCGTTTGTGATTCAATGGTATATTTCACCCGCGACTCGGTTATTCAGTTGCATTATTCACCCGTATTGTGGTCCGATATCCACCAGCTTTCAGCCGACCTTATTGAAATGCAGCAATTTGAGAATGCGCCCGATGAACTCAGGCTGACACGCAACAGCTTTATCATCTCGAAACAGGATTCAAACCGTTTTGACCAGATAAAGGGGAAAGAGATGATCGGGTATGTGGCAGCTAACCAACTCAGCCGTATTGATGTGAATGGGAATGGACAAACTCTTTATTATGCTATAGAAAAAGAAGAAATTATCGGCTTGAACAGGGCCGAAAGCAGCAAGATTTCCATCCGGTTTAAAGAGGGGAAAATCAACACAATTACGTTTCTGAAAGCCCCTGAAGGTGAACTTAAACCGATGACTCAACTCACTGAAGATGACAAAAAATTAAAAGGATTCGACTGGAAAATCGACATGCGCCCATTATCAAAACACGATATTTTCGAATGGAAGCAGACGCAGAAAATACCTGAACAGAAGAACAAGAGTGAAGTACAGAGCGAAATGAGAGATGAGCGGTGAACCAGTAGTTCTATTTACGATTTACGATTTGCCAGTGGCCAGTGGCCAGGAGCCTGAAGGGATGAGCAATGAGAAATGAGCAGCATCCTCTCTTCCGACTGCCCCAATCTCTGTCAGTCTCCATAAATCTCAACCAGTCTCAACATCGTCCTGTACAAGCTTTCGAATAAAATGCTACCACGATTTTCCAACGGTGAGTTGAATTCCAAGATTTTTACCCGTTGTATTAACAGCATCACCTGCCACAGACAAACCAAGTTTAACCGGAAAATCCGGATTTATATAATTAGCTTCAAGCATTCCCAGTACATTCTTTTGAGCCGTTTGGTAGGGTTTCGGATATGTACCAAAATGTTCAACATAGGTAATTAATCCGCGCCATTGCAGGTGTTCACTGATAAATCCGCGCATTCCCAGGTGGTGGGCAAAGAACCTGTTTGACTGAATACCGGCAGAAACACCATCAATCATCTTTACAGGAAAAAACAAAGGAGAACTCAATACACGCCCGTGGTAAGTAAAGCCTGAACGATAAACACCGTGATTAAAATAGGAATCATATTCCCTGTCAGATGAATTACGGATACTTTGTTGTTTGGTATAGGTGAATTCGTATAACGCATCCGAAATTACCGGTTTTTCTTTAAAACGATGAATATATAACCCAACCAGATTATCCGTTCTGTTGTGCCAGTTAAGACCCGAGTTATCTTCGTATGGATGGCTTACATACAGAGTTGCTTCGAAATCCTGAAACCGCTTTTCAAGTTCAAGCTGATAAGTTCCCAAATGGTTGCCTGAGATGTTTTGTTGGTCAGTCGTCGGAAAATCACTGTTTCCGGGTAAAGCCAGCACATAACGAAAGTAGTTCTCCCAACCCGGCAGTTCGCCATACACCGGCGATGTTCCGCCCCACATTACAAAGTGTTCCAATCCGGCAGTAAAATGCATCGTTTCAGCAAGTCTGAACTTTCCATAAAGCGATTTGTGGTGCAGATGAGCACCTTCCACAAATCTTTCATCATTCAGCAATCCTTCTTCGTATTCTCCTTTAAAACTGAACCATTTTTTAAAAAAGGGCAACGATTTATACCCCAACGTCGAAACCCCTATTGCAGGCACCGGCGTGGCATTGCCACTGCGTGCCAGGTTACCATTTGTGGTTGATAACCCTGCATATCGGACTGAATCATAAAACATTCCGGCTTTCAGTTCCCAACCTTTAAAAGCCACTCCTGCAAAAATCCGGTTAAGTTGAAATGAACTCTCACTACCCAAAGCAGCCACTCCGTTAACTCCCCAGGTTGTTGAAAAAGCAGAATTTACTTCACTGTGGTGATTCTGTCCAATAAAAACGTCTGTAATGTTAAAGAATGAACCATTTTGCAGAATTTTACCATGCCGATTTGCAGTGAGCCAAAAGGGCTGAACACTGTCGGTGGAGGCAAGTGTTGAATTTAAAACCTGAATCTTAACAGGTTGCTGTGCTTCAGCAGTAGCTGATAAAATCAGCACCAGAATAAAGACAATATCTCCGGCAAACTTTGAATGAGATTTCATTCCACAAAATTATTATTGATTTGAAGTAATAAAAGAAGCCTGATTTTAACTGGCTACCAGAAAAACAACCGGGATATCATCGACCAGCGCGACTTTAACGCCACCTTATTTTTACGGTCTTCACTCAACCTGATAAAAGCCGACGGGACAAAAGTTAAAACCACACTGACAATAACAAGTATAAGCAACTGGTAATTCACATTTAATCCTGTTTTATTGAGGTAGAGGGCAAAAAGGAATAAAGCTATATTTGAAGCAACAAGAATAGAACTGATCACAATGTGCTTTTTGAAAAAGTAATACAAACGGTGGTGAATATGATGATTATCGGCTGAAAAAGGCGATTTTTTATTTTTAATCCTTATCGTCATAACCCGAAGCGTATCAATTAATGGAACGATAATGATTGCGAACGAAATCGCAGGCGATGCATCAACCGCATGTTCCCCGGCCAAATTGATATTTAGTTCATTAAATTGAATGATAAGTGTTGCTATGACTAACCCGATAATTAACGAGCCTGTATCACCCATAAAAAGTTTATTTTTATCGCCAAAAACATTGAAAAATAAAAATCCTGTTAAGCTTCCAACCAACGCAAAAGCCATAATTGCATAAGTAGGATGACCAGCAACAAAAAACCAGTAACCCAATAAAAATGAACTTGTAATAGCAAGCCCTGCCGCCAGTCCGTCAATCCCATCAATCAGATTGAAAGCGTTAATGATCACGATGATTGCAAAAATGGAAATCGAAATACCCGGAATTACCGGGATGTCATAAATCCCGAAAACACCATGCAGATTTGTAAACCTGATGTCGCCCATGCCCACGAGTAAAAATGCGGCAAAAATCTCAACCAACAGTTTCTTCCGGGCCGAAATATCCATCAGGTCGTCCTTTAATCCGATAAAAAGAAGCACAATAACCGATGTAATTATATATTTTAATTCATCAAACCGAATTCCATCAGTGGCAACTACTGTGGCAATGATAAACCCCATAAAAATGGCAACACCTCCTAAGGGAGGAATGGTTTTTTGATGAAGCTTTCTATCGTTGATTGGATCGAAAAGATGTTTTGCATGGCCAACCCGGATAATTGGGGGGATTGTAATAACTACGATTGTTATTCCAATAAAAAATGCGATTAAGATTAATATCATTTCCATAAGTCTATTATTGGGTTAAATACTATAAATTTAGTGGTTATTTGATGTAAAGATTATAAATAATTTCATGGTGCTTCTAAATTATCAGTAAAATTTTAAAAATCTGTTATTCTCTTAATAATAAATAAACATTTCTATCAAAAAGAGATCATAAATGCCTTTTTCAAAACCAAAAAGGAATACAAGTTACAACAATTCAAAATATAAAGTTATAAATCGCACCTTATTTTTTATACCTTATCTTTTAAATTGATGTATTTTTTGGTATAATATTCAATAGCAATACGCTGTTCTTTTGGACTTTATACATTGCCTGCAACAGTTTCTTCCGTATTAAAATTTGCTCAATCATTTTAGTTCTCTTTTCTTCTTTCCACGTTCCGCCTAATGCAGGGCTGGTAAATGCCTCACTGCAGCATTTGGAACAACCCAACGTTCAGTCCTTCAGTTCGTATGTGAGACCTCAGACGTTTACTGGCAACTCGTTTTATGAACCTACTATGACCTCCCAGCCAGAATGACTTTGTCGGGCAGGTGCTGACTCTTTGACTTAACCCTACCCGTGATTGTCAAGGTATCCCCTGGTAAAAGCTTTTCCCTTCATCCAATTCCTTCATTCACTGTTTGCCAGTACCGGATTTTGCCGTTTGACTTCCCTGCCCGTCCGGTCAGGCGGGCTTTAATGTATGGGTCTCCCCAGTCCACTACATTTTTGCACGGGCAAAAAGTGCCACTTGCTAATACTTCCGGGCGTTACCCCAGCGTATAAGGGATTTCCCGCCCTAACGGATATTCATCCAGGCGGGGCACCCTCGGGGAGAATACACACTTATTATTTGCTACTATGTAAAGTTTATTTGTATTTTTATACTTTTTCCAGAACTAACAACCGTTAAATGCAATTTTTACGACTATGCCACAAACTAAACGAATTCCCGAAGAGCAGCCAGAAAAGCTCGCAGCAACCGGACAACTCGCCACAGGCTCAGGAAATGGTGTGATTCGCTCAACACCCTTAGGCTCGTGTGTGGCAGTTATTGCTTACGATAAAACCACTAAAATTGGGGGAATAGCTCACACCATGCTTCCCGGCAAATCACCAACAGAAGACAAGGCAGAAGAAAACAAATATGCCGAAAACGCAATTGAAAATTTATTGGTTGAATTAAAAAGCTTAGGCAGTAACCAGGCAAACATTGAAATCTGTTTGGTTGGCGGGGCAAATGTGCTAAGAAAAGAAAATGACGCAATCGTTGATAACCTGATTTTAAGTACCTTTGAAATTCTGGAGCAGAAAAAATTAAGCATAAAAAGAACATCGCTGGGCGGATTCGAAAGACGCACAGCAAAACTAATTTTGCACTCGGGAGTTGTTACTTTTACACTTGGAGATAAAAGCGAAGCGGAATTATTTAATTTTATTACCGATAATACAGGAGGTCAGAACTATGAACAATGATGCCGATAAAACCAAAGAACAATTACTTGCTGAACTGGCAGAATTACGCAAAGAAAGTAAAGAGCAGGAAGATCAGCTAAAAGCTGCGAACCAACAACTTGAGGTTTTCAATCAGCAGCTTGAAGCAAGCAATGAGCAGTTGCAGGCAAGCGAGCAAACGTTAAAAAAACAAGCCTATAAACTTAACGAACGCATAAAAGAGCTGAATTGTTTACATAGTATTTCCGAATTGGTAAGAACAAGAGAAACAATGGAGGAGATTTTAAAGGATGTAACAGAAGTTATTCCTCCAAGTTGGCAATATCCCCATATAACAGGCTCTAATATCACTTTATGGGACAAGGAATATAAAACAGAAAATTACGAAGACAGCCAATGGAAACTGAGTTCGGATATAAGAGTGAACAAAAAAATTGCCGGAAAAATAGAAGTCTGTTATCTGGAAAAAAAACCTGAAAGTGATATAGGTCCTTTCCTAAATGAGGAAAGAATTTTATTGGATGACATCACTGAACGATTGGGACGTATCATTGAGAGAAAAAATGCAGAGGAAGCTCTAAAAGCGACAAATCAGCAACTCAATGCAAACAACCAGCAGCTACAAGCAAGTGAGCAACAACATAGAGCTGCTAATCAGCAGTTGATTGCCAGCGAGCAAGAACTTAAAAAAGAAAAATTGTTTTCCGAAAGAATTGTGGAAACTGCCGATGCAATTATTGTAGGACTCGATAAAGATCACCTCATTAGAATTTTTAACCAGGGAGCAGAACAGATTACGGGTTATAAAAAAGAAGAGGTCATCGGGAACGACTGGTTTAAGATATTTTTCCCGGAAGAGATACTGGATGAAATGAATAAAGTATGGAAAAATTCCTGGGGAGTGAAATCACATTCCTACATAAATCCAATTCTTTCTAAAACGGGCGAAGAGAAAATAGTTTC
>DYSZ01000247.1 GCA_020726265.1 Draconibacterium orientale | reverse complement strand
TTCTCGGCATACTGGTTATGCCCTGATAAGTTGTTGTATTTTCAAAAGTTATTATTGGCTTACCTTCGGCGCCTCGCTTTGTTGTAACCAAAATAACACCATCACCGGCACGGGCGCCATAAATAGATGCAGAACCATCTTTTAAAATGGAGATTGATTCAATCTGATTGGCATCAATATTATTAAAATCTGATTCAATTCCGTCAACAATAACTAATGGTTTATTAAACCCCCTAATGCTTAAATTTGCAGCATCATAACCAGGTTGTCCACTCGATTGTTGTACAATTAATCCGGGTAACCTTCCAGCTAAAGCATTGGAAGTACTTGCAACCGGGGCAATAGTCAACTGATCTGATTTAATTGACGAAATTGATCCTGTCAGGTTTCCCTTTTTCTGAGTACCATAACCAACGGCAACAACTTCTTCAACTCCGATGGTTTCCTCCTCTAAAACAACATTCAAGGTTTTCTGGTCTCCAACCACAATTTCCTTTGTTTTCATCCCAACAAACGAAAACTGCAAAACGGCATTTTCGGGAATATTTGCGAGAGTATAACTTCCATCCGCATTGGTCACTGTTCCCTGAGTTGTACCTTTTACCACAACAGTTACACCGGGCAAAGGCTGGTTGCTGCTATCGGTTACTTTTCCTGAAACGGATTTTTGTTGTTGTACACTCATTTCTGCAACAGGAGTTAAAACGATGTGCCGGTCGCTGATGGATATGTTTACTTCGTCCTCGCTGAACAATCGGGACAATATATCATTTACCTTTTCATTTTTAACCGATATATCCACTTTGCGTGTTACATCGATTAACTCGCTGTTGTACAGAAAATAAAATTCACTTTGGTTTTCAATTTCAGCCAGCACTTCTTTGATTGTTGCATCTTTTAGTTTCAGGCTTAGTTGTGCCGTTTGCGAATAGCTACCCGTGGCAAAAACCTGAAAAGCGCTGATAAGGAGTATCAAAACTGCATTTCGCATCATTAAAAGTTTTTTTTGATGCCCGTAATAAAACGAACATACCTGTTCTACAATTTTTTTCATAAATTTGATTGTTTTTGTTTACAAAAATGTTTAAGCCAATTTTGGTGAGGAGGGAAGTGTTGCAAGCGCTTCCTTCCTTTTTTGTAGTCATTGATTTGTTAGTGTTCCATAAGCCGTTTATTTTTTAGTTATAGTTACTGTTGATTGTGTCGCTATATTGGTTTGTCTGTCGATTTTTCCCGGGGTGTATTTAATTTTAATAGCGGGAGAACTCAATTCGAGAAGTTCCAGTACCCGGAAAAGCGATTCGTTTTCGAAAGTGGTTGTAAACCTGTATTTGCAGATTTCGGCATCGGCAACAACCACTTTAACACCGTACCAGCGTTCAAGGGTTTTAGCCACTTCAGGCATGGGTGTTTCGTCGAAAATGATGATGTTTTTCACCCACGAAATATGCTTGTTCAAATTCTTGTTTACCAAACGAACCTTGCCTGTTGTTTTGTTCATTGCAAGAAAATCGTTGGGAATGAGAGTTTTTTCTGCTTTTTTCCCATCGGCGGTTGTTCCGGTAAATTCAATGCTTCCTTCAGTTAAGGCAACTTCCAACTGTTCATCTTCGGGGTAGGCTTTTACATTAAATTGCGTACCTAGTACTTTTACGCTGGCTGCTCCTGCATTTACAAAAAATGGCGCTTTTTCATTTTTTACCACTTTCAGAAAGGCTTCACCGGTTAACTCAACCTGTCGGTTTTCGCGTGTAAAAGGAATCCCGTATTTGATTTTGCTTTCAGCATTCAGCCACAGGTCGGTGCCATCGGGTAAAACTACGTGAGAGCGCATTCCGGCCGGACTTTGAATTTCGTGCCAGGTGATTTCATTCTCAGCGAGGTCAGAATTCTTTTCCTGAAAAAACAGACTCCAAACAGTAAAAGCAAGCAAAGGCAATGTTAAAACTGCAGCAATTCGGGTGATGATTGAAATGATTCGTTTGGTTTGCAATTGGGTATTAATCCGGGAGCTTACTTTGTGATAAGCATTATCAACATCAATATTTTTTATTTCGTCAATCAGCAGTCTGGCTTCCAGTTTTTTATCATCAGCCAAAAGCCCGTTTCTGAATTCAAGAAATTTTTCGATTTTCAGGCCGGTATTTTTTATTGGTTTGTTTTCTTGCATTTTTTTAAGTAAAGGTATGAAACTGTCATTCCGATTGCATACATCATTAATACAATCCTGAAAAAGGAAACACGTAGTTAAAAATGGATTTTTTTGAGAAATATTAAATTTGAAGTTGTAAGAGTTGAACATTAATTTAATCCTCCGTCCGACAACTGACGGACACCTCCTTTTAAAAAGGAGGACTCACTTTGTTTTGCTTTCTGCGCTGCATCAGGGCGTGTCCCCCTTGGCGAAGGGGGAATTAAAGGGGGATTGAATAATGACAACTATCTTAAAAATGGTTTGAAATACTAAATCCACCTTCATTTCCGCCTTTGAAATTCAAAATCCTGCTTCAATACCAATTAAGTGTTCAAAGGAAAACTCGCACAGAACAACTTCCTGCGTTTAATCAAAGCTTTATTCCCTTCAGTACAAGTTGTTGAGATTTCGGGATGCGCCACCTATTAAAGCAGTAGCATTAAAAAACGGTATTCTTTTAGTTCTTCTCTCAATATTTTTAGTGCATTTGAAATCTGTGTTTCCACGGTTCGTTTCGAAAGTTCGAGTTGGGCGGCAATTTCATCGTTTGAGATTCCATTGAACCTGTTCATCACAAAAATCTCGCGGGTACGTGCAGGGAGTTTTTCCATGGCCTTTACAATTTGCTGCTGAAGTTCAGATTCAACAAACAGGTCGGGCTGGAAAAGAAAATCATTCTCAACAAGTTCTTTCAATTTGCCGAGCGTTTTTTCCTTGATTTGTTCTTTTTTCAGGTAATTGAATGCGCGGTTTTTTACCGAAACAAAAAAGTAGCTTTTCAGGGATGAAGATCTTTGAATATTTTTTCTGGCCGACCAAACGTTTACAAAAAAATCATGAACAATTTCTTCTGCTTCGTCGTGGTCGGAAATAATTTGCGATACAAAAATGACCAGTCCGGGATAATAAAAACGAAATAACAATTCAAAAGCCGTCTGGTCACCATTAATGAATCGCTGAATCAGGGTTTCCTCATCAATCCCGTTTATCACTGTCATAAAAGTAAAAGTAGAAAAATCGTAGTTATTTACCAGGTTCTACGCGGTAATAAAATTTCTACCTTCAAAAGTAGCGCATAATTCTGAAAAGACATTTTTGTTATTCTTTCTGGAGGTAGAGACAAAACCTTCTATTCTTGCGTAAATGTCGGCACCAGTTGCTGTACGGAAACAATTTGATATTTTCTGTTTTACTTTTGCTGGCCTGATATCTCTTTCGGCAAGGTTGTTCGTAAAGGGGACATTTTTGTTGAATGCAAAAGCAAGTA
>DYSZ01000066.1 GCA_020726265.1 Draconibacterium orientale | reverse complement strand
AAAATATTCAATTCTCACACGGTTGAGAAAAACAGGGTTGTCGGCTTGGACTCAAGGTTGAAGCTGTGGATACCACTGCCGCAGGCGATACTTTTTGCGGAGCTGTTTGTGTAGGTCTTTCCGAAGGAAAAACCATTCTCGATTCCGTAAAAATGGCTGTTCGTTCAGCCTCACTAACCGTTACCCGCATGGGTGCACAGTCGTCGTTGCCTTACCGCAACGAATTAACTTCTGTTGAATAGAAAATGTATAATCTTAAATTTCAAGATGAATAAAAAAATTTGGTTTGAAAAGTTGATTTCAGGTTTTATCGTTTTACTAATGATTTCTTTGTTCATTTCTGCAACATTTACTGTTGTCGCACAGGAAATGATGAAAGTTTCAGGGACAATTACCGATAATAAAACTAACGAAACAATACCTGGGGTTACGGTTGTTGTAAAAGGGACACAAACAGGAAGTGTTACTGACCTTAACGGCAAATATTCAATAAATGCTCCGGCGGGAAGTACATTTGCAATATCCTGTATCGGATATGAAAGTATCGACGTAAAAATTGGCAGCCAATCCGAGGTTAATATAAAATTGGCAGTATCAATCCATTCAATAGACGAAGTTGTTGCAATTGGTTATGGGAAATCAACTAAAAAGGAAATAACTGGCGCCATAACTACAGTAAAATCAGAAGATTTTAATAAAGGAGCATATAATAACCCGATGGGATTATTGCAAGGCAAAGTAGCAGGATTGACCATTACTAATCCAAATGGTTCGGATCCACAGGCTGGATATAATATTTTACTTCGCGGAATGAACACGCTCACTTCGGGAACCGGACCGCTAATAGTAATTGATGGGGTTCCCGGAGGCGATTTGAAGAATATTAGTCCCGATGAAGTTGAATCGATGGATGTTTTGAAGGATGGTTCAGCCGCTGCAATTTACGGAACACGTGGTTCGAACGGTGTAATTATCGTTACTACCCGAAGGGCAAAAAAGGGGTCTTCGAAAGTCGAATATATCGGTCAGTTTTCAGTTCAAATTGCACCACGCAGCGTTGAAAATTTAACTGCCGATGAATTCAAAAATGCCATAGAACTGTATGCTCCCGATAAATCAGTAAATATTTATGACGACGATGTTAATTGGTTTAATGAAATTACACGAACAAATCCCCTAAGTCAAAAGCACAATTTTGCCCTATCCGGAGGAACTGAAAATGTTTCGCACCGAACAACCATTTATATCGATAACGCGGAGGGGATTTTGAAAGATAATGTGTCAAACAAATATCTTTTGCGTACCAATATTTCACAAAAGGTTTTTGGCAATTTTTTATTGTTGGACTATAACATGAGTTACAGCAACCGAACTTATAAACCGGCAAATTATGGTCTTTTTTATCAGTCGTTTATCCGTAATCCCACCAGCCCGGTTTACGATCCCGAAAATACATATTCCGGTGGTTATACGGTACTCGAAGGAATTGATAATTACAATCCGGTTGCGATGCTCAATGAACGCACCCGCGATGGAAAAACGACTGAAGCACTGGGGAATATACGTGCTACCTTAAATATTACAAATTCCTTGAAGTGGGTCAACTTCATCTCCCTCGAAGAATCAGAATGGGAAGAATTAACGTATAGAACGCAATATTACCCAAGTATTTTAGGAAAAGGAGGCGAAGCTGAAATAAGCAATGGCCGAAGCAATGATATTCAGTTTGAAAGTACGCTTAATTATTTAAAATCTTTTAATAGTCACAACTTTCAGCTCCTTGCCGGATATTCATATCAGGAAGAAAAGTCGAACTCATCATATATGATAAATTCGGTATTTGATTCCGATTTCTATGGTTCAAATAACATGTCGGCAGGTTCAGCGTTAGGTGAAGGCAAAGCCGAAATGGATTCGTACAGGCAAAAAAGTAACCTTATTTCATTTTTTGGCCGCACCATTTATAATTTCGATGAACGATATCTTGTTTCCGCTTCAATCCGTAGAGAAGGATCTTCAAGGTTTGGAGCAAACAATAAGTGGGGTTGGTTTCCGGCAGCAAGTATTGGATGGAGGATCAACAAAGAGTCGTTTATGAGTGATGTGAATTGGGTGAACGACCTGAAACTCCGTTTTGGTTACGGCGTAACCGGAAATCAGGAATTTGACAACTATAAATCACTTATCCTGATGGGAACCAGTAAAAAATTCTTTTATAATGGGGAGTGGATTAATACCTATCAACCAACCTCAAATCCAAATCCTGACCTGCGTTGGGAAAATAAAAAGGAGCTAAATGCCGGGATTGATTTTTCGCTTTTAAAAAACCGACTGAGTGGGTCGTTGGATTTGTACAATCGAACTAGTACTGACCTGCTTTACACCTACGAGGTGTCGTACCCGCCATACATTTACCCACTATTGTTTACAAATGTAGGAACCATCAGAAATCAGGGAATAGAACTTGCTATTAATGCCGTCGTGGTAAATAAAAATTCCTTCAACTGGGCAACAACACTTACTTTCAGTAAAAACAACAATAAGCTGGTTAAATTTTCGAACGAAGAGTTTACCAATAAATACATCCCAACAGGTTGGCTCGGAAGTAGTTTTCCTCTTTACTCGCAAAGGTTGGAAGAGGGTAAATCATTGGGAACTTTTTACGGGCCGGTGTGGCTTGGGCTGAATAGTGACGGTTATGATTTGTTTAAAAATGCAAATCCGGTAGGCAGGGTTGATCCCGAAGATTGGGAGCCAATTGGCAATGCCTACCCGTTTTGTACCCTGGGATGGAGCAACTCACTTACCTGGAAAAACTGGGACATGAATATGATGTTACGTGCAGGAATTGGGGGCGAGGTACTAAATATGTACCGTTTGTATTATGAGAACTGGAAAAGTTTAGGCCGAAATATTGTTCATACACAGCTTGATAACCCCGAATTTGTGGGAAGTGGACAATATTCTTCAAAATATATTGAGGATGCCACTTTTGTAAAACTCGACAATATCTCATTGGGATATAACGTACCCATTAAATCAAAATATATTTCGAATCTCCGGTTAAACCTTACTGCTCAGGATGTATTCACGATTACCGGTTATAAAGGCCTTAATCCTGAAGTAAGCATGCTGGGATTTGAAACAGGGGCGGGTGAAACAGCACCAGGGATAGAATACATGTCATATTATCCAAGAACTACTTCAGTAACATTTGGTGTAAACGTCACATTTTAATCAGTTAAAAAAATCGTGTTATGAAAAAGTTTTTTCAATCAGTAAATCTCATTTTTTTCATCATACTTCTTGTCATGGTTTCTTGTACCAATCTTGACGAGGATGTTTATTCAGATATTCCGCTCGATCAATTCTTCCAAACCGAAAAGGACGTTCTCATGAATGCCGGCCGGGCTTATACCAAGTTACAGCGTTATCCCGAAGAGTTTAGTTTGTGGACACTCGATCAAATTGCGTCAGACGAAATGGTTGCCCCAGGTCGCGACGATGGCTTTGTTTGGGACAATGGCCGCTGGGACGAAATTCATACCCACAAGGTTAGTCCCTCAAATAAAATTCTTACCCTCGCCTGGAATTCAGTTTTCGAGGGCATCGCAAGCTGCAACGAGATTATTTACGAAACCGAACAAACTCCCATAACTTTCCCCGACAAGGAACGCATTGTTGCCGAAATCAAAATCCTTCGTGCTTATATGTATTACTGGGCAATCGACAATTGGGGAAATGTTCCTTTTTCGGTTGATTTTACTGATAAAAATCTTCCTCAACAAAAGGACAGAAAATATGTTTTTGATTATATAGAAAAAGATATCCTCGATAATTTGGACAAGCTAAAGGATAAACCAGGCCCGGCCTTTTACGGGCGTGTAACACAAGGTGTGGCCTACACTTTACTCGCCAAAATGTATTTGAATGCAAAGGAATGGATTGGTGAAGATCAATTCCAAAAAGCGATTGATGCATGTGATAAGGTGATTGCATTGAACAGCTACCATATTGAAAACGATTATTTTACTAACTTTAAAGTGCACAACGAACTCTCTGTTGAAAACATTTTTGTAATCCCAATGCATTCGGTTTATACAAAAGACCGATTTTACTGGTACACTCTTACCCTTAACGATGCCAGCCGTGCAACATTTAATTTCAATGGCCAGATGTGGGATGAATTTATTCTTGAACCCGGATTTTTGGATAAATATGCCGATAATGATCTCCGAAAAAAATCGTTCCTGTATGGTCAGCAAAAAGATAAAAGTGGAAAAGATATTATAATTGATGGCGAACCATTTATTTACACACCCACGGTAGCCAATTACATGTCGCGCAAAAAATGGGAAGGCGCCCGTTGTGCCAAATACGAATACCAGGATGGACTTGAATACTATGTTACCGATATGGAAAACGATTTTGTTCTTTTCCGTTATGCCGATGTACTTTATACCAAACTTGAAGCATTATGGCGAATGAACCGTGCCGGCGAAATGCTGAACAATCCTGAACTTCAGAAAATCCGCACACGTGCAGGACTTGCCCCTTTGCAAATCTCAGATTTGACAAACACCGGATTTCTCGACGAAATGGGACGCGAGTTCGCATGGGAAGGCCGTCGTCGCCAGGATATGATTCGATTTGGTGTTTGGGGTAATCAGGGATGGAACAAACCTACATCGGGAACGAATATCAAGCTATTCCCTATTCCCCAATCCGTGCTTAGCACCAACTCAAATCTGGTTCAAAATCCTTTATAACCTATGATAAAAAAAAGAATTATATTATCCTTTTTAATCCCGGTTGCATCTATTGTTCTTTTAACGGGGAATCTTTCAGCAAAAACACAGCTTAAGATAAAAGTCAGCGATTTACGTGATAAAATTGCAGGGGAATGGATTGGCCAAATGATTGGAAACATGTATGGGTTACCCCACGAAAACAAATATATCGATCAGGCCGGGCCCGAAAAATGGCCTTATGGTTACAGCAAAAGCCTCGATAAACTTCAGAAATATGACGGAGCTTTTTCAGATGACGATACGGACGTGGAATATATGTACCTGCTTCAGATGATGAAATTTGGACCCGAACCCAGCTATTCACAACTTCGCGATGCCTGGATGTACCATGTCCGCGATCGTGTTTGGCTGGCTAACCGGGCAGCGCTTGGTTTGATGCACTTTGGATACACACCGCCTTTTACCGGTAACAAAGCGTTGAATCCACACTGGTACCAGATTGATCCGCAACTGATTAATGAAATATGGGGTGTAACTGCCCCCGGAATGGTTCATTACGCTGCCTCAAAATCCGACTGGGCTGCCCGCATCACCAGCGATGACTGGGGTATTGAACCTACCATTTTTTACGGGGCCATGTATTCGGCAGCATATTTCGAAAAGGATATTAATAAACTCATGGAAATTGGATTGAAGGCTTTGCCTTCTGATGGCCGCTTTCTGGCTACAGCAAAGGAAATGATTGCTTTACATGCCAAATATCCGACCGACTGGAAAGCCGCACGGCAAGAAATGGCCCGGAAATATTATACCAATGAACCGGAAATGACCAAAACCATCTGGAATGCTAACCTTAACGGAGCTTGTGCAATTTTGGCCATGTTATATGGCGAAGGAAATTTCCAACGCACGCTCGATTTATCGTGCGCCATGGGTTTCGATGCCGACAATCAGGCTGCTACTGTTGCCGGATTAATGGGATTAATAACAGGAATGAAGGGCTTACCTGCCAATTTATATCTGCCAATAAAAGGCTGGGAAAAACCCTTCAACGACAAATACATTAACGTTACCCGCTATGATTTGCCCGATGCTAAAATCTCTCAAATCATTGAACAAACCTTAAAATCGACAATCAACCTGGTGGTTTCGAAAGGTGGAAAACTCTCCGGCAAACCCGGCAATGAAGTGTTGACAATCAATGCTGATGCGGTTTTTAATCCACCACTCGAATTTTATCTGGGACCTCTGCCTGTATTGGAAATCGGCAAACCAGTAGATTTTAACTTTTATACTGATGCAAATAAAGTTTATAACTGGAGCCTGATTGGCGGAAAATTACCTGAAGGTTTGACTTTCATAAAAGGAAAACTCAATGGTACGCCCACAGTTTCAGGGCATTCCGGAATCACCCTTCAGTTAGATAATGGAAAAGATAAACTGGCCCTGGATTTTGATTTATTGGTTCGCAGCACAAATCTTGCATTAACAGCCGACACTATTTTTTCCAATGTACGCCAACTCAACGAGGCGGTTCTCGATTCGTGCTGGTACACGTTTGGTAAACCGATGTATGCCAAAACCGTAAATGTTATTAACGACGGAAAAATTAACGGTGAAGTCTCAGTTTTTTATAGTCTGGCTGCCAAATCGAATATTCCGAAAATCGATTACTACGGTTATGGATGGAAAACTCCGCAGAAAATCAGCTTGATGGCATTGAATACAGGCTGTCTGGAAGAATTCGGAGGCTGGTTTACCTCACTCAATGTTCAGTTTCTGAATGAAGCCGGGAAATGGACTCCGGTTGAAAAAATCACCATCACTCCTGGCTTACCGGCTACTGATAATGTTTTTGTTCAACCGCATTTTGCAGAATATGTCATCAGTTTTCCGACGGTCGAAACCAAAGCCATCCGGATTATTGGCGACACTAAAATACAGGATCACTGGAATAAATATACAAAACAGGTTTCGGGATTTTCGTCGGTTGCCGAACTGAGTGTTTATCATTAAATTAACTTAAGAAAGATAAGACGATGATGTACAATGTTGGTAAATATATACTGGGAATTTTAATTCTTTCTGTAAGCATTTCGACTTCGGGTAAAGAAAATATTCTCACCAAAACCCAGCTTCAAAGTAAGATAAAAGGTGGCTGGGCAGGGCAAACCATTGGTGTGGTGTATGGTGCACCGGTCGAGTTCAAATATCAGGGTTCTATCATTCCCGATTACCAGAACATCCCCTGGCGCGATGGCTATGTAAAATACTGGTGGGACAAAAAACCAGGTCTTTTCGACGATATTTACACCGATCTCAACTTTGTTGAGGTATTTGAAAAATACGGCATTAATGTTTCGATGGATACCATTGCACACCATTGGGCATCAACGCCTTATCATTTGGCGCATGCCAATCAGGCTTCGCGTTACAATATTTTAAACGGTATTATGCCGCCTGCATCGGGATATTGGAAAAATAACCCCCATGCCGACGACCTCGACTTTCAGATTGAAGCCGATTTTATTGGGCTCATGGCTCCGGGCATGTTGAATTCGGCTACTGAAATCGCCACCCGCGTTGGCCATATTATGAACAGCGGTGATGGTTTGTATGGTGGTGTGTACGTTTCGGCCTTATATTCGCAAGCTTTTATTTCGGATAATGTGAATGAAATTGTTGCACAATCGGTAAAAACCATTCCGGCTGGGACTCAGTTTTACAATTGCATTTCCGATGTTATTAAATGGCATAAAAAATATCCGAACGATTGGAAAGCCACCTGGTTCGAACTTGAAAAGAAATGGAACAAAGATGTTGGCTGCCCGAAGGGAACTTTTTTATCGTTTAACATCGATGCCAAAATAAATTCAGCCTATGTCACCATCGGCCTTTTATATGGGAAAGGCGACTTTACCCGGTCGGTTGATATTGCGACACGCTGCGGACAGGATGCCGACTGCAATCCGGCAACCGTTGGCGGCGTTTTGGGCGTTATGTTGGGCTACGAAAATATTCCGGCTTTCTGGCTAAAACCACTTCAGGAAATTGAACCGCTTAATTTTGAAGGCACAGCAATGTCGCTAAGCAAAGCCTACGAGCTAAGCATGAAACACGCGCTCCAAACCATTCAACTTGAAGGTGGATCGGTAAATGGCGATAAGGTTACTATTCCGGTTGTAAAAACTGTTCCGGTTGCCTACGAACAAAATTTCGAAAATACTTTCCCAATTTTTCGTGATCGGTTTGATAAATCGTTTACCGAAGAACTTTCATATGATTTCGAAGGTAACGGCTATATTTTTTATGGAAACCTGGTTAAATGCGCAAAGATTGATAAAAACTACATCGACCGCATTTCCAAACGTGTGGGTTCAGAAGTTTTTGGTTTGGCCGAACTCGAAGATACTTACGTTGCCGAACTCCAAATTTATATCGATGGAAAGCTTGAGGAAAACGTTAAATTACCAATGAAAAATACATCGCGACGATTGGAGCCGGCCTGGAAATACCAGCTTCCTGAAGGCAAACATAATGTTCGTCTGAAATGGGTCAATCCAAATACTGACTATGAAATAAGGATTAACGACATTGTAATTTATTCTGAAAAACAACCGGCAAGCAATTTGCCTAAATAATTAAAAATGAAAAACATCAATAAAATATTTCTCTTATTATTCTCTCTTGCAGTATTGGGTTCATGCAAAACCAATATTCAGCAGGAATCTCTTCAGCCCGAAAAAGTTACAATTTCAGCCCAAAAACTTAAAGACAAAATAAAAGGGGGCTGGGCCGGCCAAACCATTGGCTGTACATATGGAGGGCCCACTGAGTTTCAGTTTAAGGGAAGTATGATTCAGGATTATCAGCCATTAGTTTGGTACGACGATTACATCAGGGAGATATTTGAACTCGATCCGGGTTTGTACGACGATGTTTATATGGATTTAACATTTATCGAAGTAATGGAGCGCTGCGGGCTTGATGCGCCGGCCGATTCGTTCGCCATTTCGTTTGCACGCGACGATTATAAACTTTGGCATGCCAATCAGGCTGCGCGATACAACATTTTGAACGGGATTATGCCACCGGCTTCGGGCCACTGGATGAACAACCCACATGCCGACGATATCGATTTTCAGATAGAGGCCGATTTTGCAGGAATGATGACACCCGGAATGATTAACACTGCTGCCGAAATTTGCGATCGCACCGGCCATATTATGAATTACGGCGACGGATGGTATGGCGGCGTATTTATGGCCGGAATGTATGCGACGGCTTTTTATTCTGACGATATAAATTTCATTGTTGAACAAGGATTAAAGCCGATACCTGAAAATACAAGATTCTATCAGGCCATTGCCGATGTCATTTCCTGGCACAAACAATATCCTGACGACTGGAAAAAGTGTTGGTTCGAATTCGAGAAAAAACACACCTCCGAAAAAGGTTGTCCTGAAGGTGTTTTTAATGCATTCAATATCGATGCCAGTGTGAATGCGGCTTATGTGGTTATCGGACTTTTATATGGCGACAACGATTTCTTTAAAACCATGGATATTTCGACACGATGCGGACAGGATTCGGATTGTAATCCGGCCACCGCAGCCGGTATTTTAGGCGTAATGAACGGCTACGAAAAAATTCCGGCATACTGGAAACCGGCAATCGAAAAGGTTCAGGATATAAAATTCCCCTATTCCGACCGTACTCTAAACGAAATTTACGACCTCGGGTACAAACATGCCACCCACCTAATTACCAAAAACGGCGGTGAAATAAAGGGTGACAGCATCACTTTTCCAATTCAGCAACCCGAATTATTGAAGTTTGAACAATCATTCGAAGGAATGTACCCAGCCAAACAACTATTGGTACGTAAGGATTTTTTGGATGAAAGTATTAAACTCAATTTCACCGGCAACGGAATCGTGGTTCTGGGCAATGTAAAAAGCCAATGTGGTGAGGCAACCAGCGATTTTATTGCGCTTCTCGATGTATATATCGATGGCGAAAAAGTTGAACAGGTGAAAATGCCGTTCGACTATATTATCAGAAAATACGACATATTTCACAAGTACATGTTGCCAAATGGCGACCACAAACTGGAAATAAAATGGGTGAACCAAAATCCTGATTTCAGGATTACCTTGAAATCGTATGTGGTTTATGCCGATTCACCTGTAAAACAAATAAATCCAACCATCTAACGATGAAGGTATTTCTTAAAATATTGCATTTTTCTTTACTGGTGGTTACCGTGCTGGGTTGTGATAAAACGCCTGTAGTTCCCGAAGAGCCCGAAGAGCCTGTAAAACCTTTTGTACGATTGCTTCAAAACCAGAGTGTTAAAAGCAATATACTTGATTTATCAATCAATTATGAAGTTTTACTCCCCGAAAATTACAACACATCGAAAGATTCGTTTCCGGTTGTGTACCTGTTGCACGGTTATGGCGACTCCCAAACAGCGTGGGCAGCCGACGGCCTGATTCAATATTATTCCGATCAGGATGTAGCTACGAATGGTCCCATGATTTTTGTAATGCCGCAGGGTTTTAGCTATTACTATGTAAACCGCTACAATGGCAATTTTCCGTACATGGATTTTTTTGCCAGAGAGCTGGTTCCCGAAATCGACCGACTGTTCCGCACCAAAAAAAACAGCCAAAACAGGGCTGTAATGGGTTATTCTATGGGTGGTTATGGCGCGCTGATTCTACCCGCCATGCACCCCGAAACTTTCAGTATTGGTGTGCCACTGAGCATGTCGTTCCGCACCGATGCACAATATATGGCCGAACCACAAAGTGGCTGGAACAGTCAGTGGGGGTCAATCTTTGGTGGTATAGGAAAAACAGGACAGGATAGGCTTACCGACTATTTCAAACTACATAGTCCGTTTCATTTCTTCGCTCAAAGCAACCTGTCGAAATATTCGAACCTGAAATTTTTTATCGATTGCGGCGATGATGAAGAATCACTTCATATTACTAACGGAAGTTTGCATAACCTGATGAGTGATGTAAGTTTACTGCACGAATTTCGGGTTAAAAATGGCGGACATAGCTGGGATTACTGGCATAAAGCGCTTCCTGAGGCTCTGAAATTTATTGGCTATGGTTTTTCAGGCAAATCGTATCCGGAAGACCCTGCCCCGGTAGGCATTGGTAATCTGATTTCTTTGGAGCAATACAAACTCGAAACGCTTACCGGTAGTGATTTGCAACTCGGAATTTTCAAACCTTCAGATTACAGTTCGAATAGCAATCTGTATCCGGTAATATTTTGGATGCACGATTTCGCTGGTGAAAACCGTACCGAAAATGCTACAAAAGTATTATCGTTTCTGAATAACAGCATGTTGGCAGGCAATCTGCCTAAATCATTAATTGTTGAAATTCCCGTTGGAACAACTGAAATTACCAACGATGTTTTATCTAAAATATTAAACCAGATTAACGCCAATTACCGGGTAGTGGCTGATAAAAAAGGAAAGGTTTTTATGGGAAATGAACAAGGCGGAGCAAAAGTTTGCAACCTGATTGCCGAATTTCAACCGGTTTTTAACGGGTGCTTCCTGTACAATGCGAAACTTGAGGAAAACACCAAAGCCATACATGGAGTTTATTATTACATCGATTTAACTGATAAATCCAATAATTACAAGGGTAATTTCGATTTGTTTTCCGATGTCAGGAATAAACGCAACAGTTACGAATACCGCGTCAGACAAGGGACACAATCTTTGCAATCGACCATAAACGGGCTGAGTTCGTCGCTGTCGTATCTTTATAAAAATCTGAATATCAATTAAAATGAAAAGGCTTTTGACAACATATTTCGTTTTTCTGATTTTGCTGAACACATTGGCTGCGCAGGAAAAAAGAATTATGGAAAGCCTGGCCTTTTTCAGCAAAATTTTAGGGCAGGAGGTAAAATATTCCATTGTGCTGCCCGATGATTATTTTGGTGGAAAATTTAGCTATCCGGTGGTTTACGCGCTTCATGGCCTGGGCGACGACGAAACATCGTGGCTTGAATATGGGCAGATTAGTCAAATCTCAGACAAATTGGTTCGCGAAAGTGAAATTGTCCCGATGATTTATGTGATGCCGCAAGGTTTTCGCTCGTATTATGTGAACACGTTCGATACGAAATTCCGCTACGAAGATATGTTTATTAATGAACTAATTCCGTTGATTGACAAGCAATACCGAACTATTGCAGATGCGCAGCACCGCGCTACTATTGGCTATTCAATGGGCGGATTTGGCGCTTTGATTTTGCCGCTAAAAAATTCCAAAATCATTGAAACCTGTGTTCCAATGAGCATTTCGATACGTACCGACCAACAGTATATGAATGAAGATGCTTCGGAATGGGATGAGCAATGGGGACGCATATTCGGGGGAATTGGATTGAACGGAAACAACCGGATAACTGAATATTACAAACAGAACAACCCCTTCCATATAATAACAGAGAATAATTTGCAAGAACTGGGCAACCTGAATATTTATATTACCAACGGAGATGATGAACAAACGCTTTGCCGGAGCAACGAAGAATTGCATTTACTGATGAGACGCAGGCAAATTCAACACGAATTCAGAGTTATGGACGGCGGTCACGAATTTACGTTCTGGAAAGCTCAGCTATCAAACGGACTCCGATTTATAAGCGATGCATTTGAAGGCAAACCTTATCGGGGTGACACTCAAGTAAAAACAACAGGTAGTTCACTAACCAGCAAGCAATTAGCGAAACTAACAATTGGAAACGAAGAGTTACTGGCATATCTTCCGGCAGAATATGAGGCAACCAGTCGTTTATATCCGGTAATTTACTTTGTCGGAAATTTTTCGCCAACAGAAAAACTTGCAATTGCTGAATTAGCAAATAGGAAGATTGAGAACAACGAAATAAGTCCTGTGTTGCTGGTATTTCTTCAGGGAAGTGCCTTGTTCCAAATTAAAACTGTACTTCCTGAACTTGAAGGAAAGTTTAGAATACGCCCGCGATTTCGTTTCCGTGTTTTGGTGGGATTTCAAGATGAAGCTTTGAAAGTATTCTCTGTAATGGCTAATCAGGAGCAATTCAGTTCGGTAATCCTTGCCGATGGATTTTTGGTAAATGATTCCATTTCAAACCTAATTTCGGAAATGAAACCAAAAGTACTTGAGCATACTGCAATCTATATCGCTGCGCCTGATAAAGGTAAGTTTTGCGAAGGAAACGGAAATGTACACATGTTACTTCGCGACAAAAAAATCAGGCACGAATACCGTGTTTTGGAGGGAGAAGGCGGATTTAACCTGTTGATTGCCGTTTGGCCTGAAATACTAACATTAACAACAAATAAATTTCATCAGTAAATTTTAATTAAATATTAACTAAAACTTGAAACTATGTTTATTGTAGGAAGTTACACACTGGCAGTTATCCTCACTTTCATAACCATGCTTAGTTGGGGTTCATGGGCAAATACCCAGAAAATGGCCGCCAAAAGCTGGCGTTTTGAACTCTTCTATTGGGACTATGTATTAGGAATACTTTTATTTTCCCTCATTCTTGGGTTCACACTTGGTAGTAACGGAACTCAGGGAATGGGGTTTATAGAAAATCTAAAGCAGGCTGATTCATCAAGCATAATCAGTGCAGTAGCAGGCGGAATAATTTTCAACCTGGCCAATATCCTGATTGTCGCTGCCATTTCGATTGCCGGAATGTCGGTAGCATTTCCTGTAGGTATCGGAATTGCTTTGGTTTTGGGTGTGGTTATCAACTATATTGGGATGCCCCAGGGAAATCCTGTTTTGTTGTTTGGAGGGGTAGCGTTGGTTGGTTTGGCCATTGTTGTTGACGCATTGGCTTATGGAAAGAAAGCTGCTCAGGCCAAAAAAGTTCCCGCTAAAGGGATTATCCTCTCAATCGTTGGTGGTATATTAATGGCCATGTTTTACCGGTTTGTTGCCAAATCAATGGCTCCAGATATGGAAAATCCAGCGACTGGGCTTTTAACTCCATACACGGCATTCTTTATTTTCTCGCTGGGAATTCTTGTCAGCAATTTTGTGTTCAACACTTTTTTAATGAAGAAACCCATTGAAGGAACACCACTTAATTACCAACACTATTTTAAAGGTGGACTGAAGGAACATTTAACAGGAATATTAGGGGGCATGATTTGGGGTTTAGGTATGTCGCTCAGTATTATTGCCGCAGGAAAAGCGGGATTCGCTATTTCTTATGGTCTCGGTCAGGGAGCTACATTAGTTGCCGCTCTGTGGGGGGTATTTATCTGGAAAGAATTTAAAGGTGCAAATAAGTCAGTTTATACCTTGCTCTCGTTAATGTTTTTACTTTTTGCGGCAGGCTTGGTATTTATTATTCTAGCAGGAAATAATTAAGTATTTTTTAATTCATAACTTAAATTTTTATAAAATGAAAAATCGAATTCTTTTATTGACAGTAGTTGCAATTGCAGCTTTGTCATTTCAATCATGCAAGGACGAAAATCCTCCTTCAGTTACAACAGCAGCCGTAACATCTGTTGGCGAAACAACTGCATCAGCAGGTGGTGAGGTTACCGACGAAGGGACCTCTCCTGTAACAGAACGTGGCGTTTGCTGGAGTACAAACGCTAATCCAACAATTGCCGATTCGAAAACCAGCGATGGTACAGGATTAGGCGAATTTACAAGCGCTATTACCGGCCTGGCTCCGGGTTCGCTTTACCATGTTAGAGCTTATGCAACCAATGCACAAGGTACCAGCTATGGAGCTGATGTTCAATTCTCAACTTCATCGTTAATTAAAACAATTAGCGTTGTTTATGCTGATGGTACAGATAAATATGAATTTACCTACGACAACGCAACAAAGCGCATTACCAAAATCGACAATTACTGGAATAATGAACTTGATAAGACAATCACTTACAATTGGTCGGTTCAAGGAAAACTTACTGTTACAAAAGGCACTTCACCGACCACCTACGATATTAATCCTCAGGATATGGTTACAAAGGAAGATTGGGGCGGTGGCGAATGGGCTGCATATCAATACGATAGCAATGGGTATATGACAAAGGTAATTGAACATTGGGGCGGTGCCGACCACCTGAAAATGGAGACTGTAATTACAAACGGTAATGTGGTGAAACATACAACCTATGACGATGATGGCGTAACCAAGAAAAAAATTAAGGAGTTTGTATTTACTACCGGTGCTAATGTGAACAACATTCAGCAAACCAACATGATGGATAGCAATACATTGCCTGTTGGTAACTTATTTGGTAAAAGCAGTTCTAAATTGGTTGACTATCTTGAATACTGGGATCCACGTAAAACCGATCCGAAGAAAAGAACAACCATTACCTATGTATTTGACGACAAAAACCGCCCAACTAAAATATCCAGAACTGGCGTTGATTTCGTGGAAGTTTATACTTACACTTACTATTAATCAATTAATATTCATCGCAGATTAACAAAGGACGAACACTAATTTCATCCATCAGCAATTAAGAAGTTAACTATCAGTCAGTTAGTTAACTTCTTTTTTCTGAAAACAATTTTCAAAAAAAGTATGGAAGCGAAAACGGCAACTGCAGGAAACAACGGCGAAAGAGACCGCTCCGATTGTTTGGTAACACTTGAAATGAACAACTCCGGCGGACTACAGATCGAGTTGAGCAGCAAGGTTCAAGCATTGTATGGCGAATCAATCAAAACGCTTTGCATCGAAATTCTTCATTTCTTCGGAATCGAAAATGCAGTACTGAAAGTTGACGATAAAGGCGCATTGCCATTTGTTATTGCAGCTCGTATTGAAGCTGCCGTTAAACAATTAATTAAAACCAAAAAAGAATTTTTACCAGAATTACGTGCTGAAAACCAATTGGCCAGCACGCGCGGCCAACAACGCATTTCAAGACTATATCTGCCTGGAAATACACCTTCTTTTATGCTGAATGCCGGAATACACAGACCCAACGGAATTATCCTCGATTTGGAAGATGCTGTTGGTGTTGATAAAAAACCGGAAGCCCGATTTATGGTTCGAAACGCGCTGAGGAGCCTCGATTTTATGGAAACCGAACGCATGGTTCGCATCAATCAGGGTTCTGCCGGTCTCGATGATCTTGAATTTGTCGTTCCTCATTTCGTGAACCTCATCCTGATTCCAAAATGTGAGGGTGCTGCACAGGTTTATCAGGTAAACGATAGGATTGAAGCTATTCAGAAAAAATTTGGGCTGAGTTATACTGTTTGGCTGATGCCAATTATCGAAAGCGCCATGGGCGTATTGAAAGCGCTGGAAATCGCACTGGCTGCAGAAAACGTGGTGGCCCTGGCCATCGGGCTTGAAGATTATACTGCCGATTTGGGCACCCAACGAACGAAAGAAGGTACTGAATCGTTTTTCGCCCGTTGCCAGGTGGTAAATGCCTGTAGGGCTGCCGGAATTCAGGCAATCGACTCTGTTTTTTCTGACATCAGCGATATGGAAGCACTGAAAGAAAATGTTTTGCGATCAAAAGCGCTCGGTTTCGACGGAATGGGCTGTATTCATCCTCGCCAGATAAAGGTAATTCATGAAAATTTTGCACCAGACGATAAAGACATTGAGAATGCCAAAAGAATTGTAATCGCATTTATCGCGGCAACTGAAAAAGGAATCGGAGTTGTTTCATTAGGCAATAAAATGATTGACGCCCCTGTGGTAAAACGCGCCCGTCTAACCATCGAACAAGCCATTGCAATGGGAAAACTTGATACCAACTGGTACCAAAATAAACAAGAAAATTATGAGTAAGTACGATAATATGGTGGTCAATGCTGCCGGAAGAAAGGTGCCGGTTAAAATCAATGGTAAACCATCTGTTCCGTATCGGGGAGTAGGAAGATACATTCCTGAAGGAAGAAAATATGCTGCAAAGGTTGCCTCCTGCGCCCATTTTCCGTCAGACGGAAATAAACTGCTGGGGTCGCTTCGTGAATCGCTTATTAAAGCCGGTTTAAAAGATGGCATGACAATTTCGACACATCACCATTTCCGCAATGGCGACCTCATTTCGAACCAGATATTCGATATAGCTGCCGAACTTGGCGTAAAAAACCTGATTTGGTTTCCATCTGCATCGTTCGAATGCCATGCGTATCTGATTAAATACCTCGAAGATGGAACCATCCACCATATCGAAGGCAGCATGAACGGTTCGCTCGGAAGTTTTACTTCGGAAGGTAAAATGGCTGGCATGGGCGTTTTACGTTCGCATGGTGGCCGGTACCAGGCAGTTCAGGATGGCGAAGTTCAGATTGATGTTGCCGTAATTGCAGCACCGTCGGCCGATTCGTTCGGAAATGCCAATGGTGTAAATGGGTCTGCA
>DYSZ01000009.1 GCA_020726265.1 Draconibacterium orientale | reverse complement strand
GAAGGCAGAGCGCTCAACCGTCGCACCGAAATTATTCTTTCGCCAAAACTCGACGAAATTATGCAGTTGCTGAAACAATAATGTTTTGCAAATTACTGAGCTGGTGACTCAAAGTCACTTGCTCAGTAAACAGCACATATTTGTTTTATACGATCTAACTTTAAACCAATATTTCGAGAGCCAGTGTTTGTACATGGGGTCTAGAAATTCAATATCAGAGCCCGAAATCTCAATAATTTCTTTACTTACAAGGGCTTGTTTTATTCGTGTTACATTGGCTGATGTACCCAGATTATAAGTTTGGATGATTTCCTTGGAACTGAATTTTTCTTCGCCGTTAATCGTTGCTTCCAGAAAATTGATTTGCGAGTTGCTTAAGCTGTCGGTTAACGATTGGTACAGAAAACTCAACTGTAACAAAAGCGTTTCAAAAGCATTTGTTACTTGTTCCGGATAACAAGTGTTTTCTGAGTTCAGCCAGGCAAAATGTGCAAGTTGCTGTACGTAAAATGAATGGTTCTCTGTTAAAGTACAAATCAATCCTGCTGTTTCTGCAGAAATTACTTTTCCGGTTGCTGCAAACCGCTCAATGATAAAAGGGATCCAGTGCTTTTCAGAAATTTTATTTAAAAACAGAATTTGTCCAAAATTGTAAAAAGGCATTGAATGTGAACTGAATACATCTAAAAGCATGTGTCGTTTGCTGCCGTAAAGGCAATATCCCACATTTTTATGGGTTTGCCAGTGTGAACGAAGCTTTTTCTGAAAATCAACAGGTTGGTCAAACCCCGAAATATTCTGAAATTCATCAATACAAATAACCAGTTTAAAATTTTTTGATGACGCAACCTTTTCGGCCAGATCAAGAATTTCATCAGGCTGCTTTTTTACTTCTTCCCAGTCCATACTGATTGAAAAATCACTGGCCGGGTCAGGACTAAATGAAATTTTAGGAATGATACGGGACAGATAATTCTTTGAAATTTCAAGTATTTCCTCAAGCTTTGATGACAAAGCTTTCATAACCTCCTGGGCAAGAAGCTGGTAAAATTGATTTTCGGTTCGGATATTATACATATCGATAAAGCAAAACCGGATATTTTTATCAATTTTCTGCACTTCTTCTGCCGCTTTCAACACCAATGATGATTTTCCCCAGCGACGCGGAGATATGATTACTGTGTTTATAAGCGACTGAAAATTGAAGCTCAATTGCTTTACCTCTTCGGTTCTGTTTGTAAAATATTCCGAAGAGGCATGTTTACCAAATACAAACGGCGTATTCATTTTTTGTTTCAAAAGTAACTAACAAAATTGTAACTAACAAAATTGTAACTAACAAAATTGTAACTAACAAAATTGTTTCATGGTATGATCTCAGAAATAACGACGTACTTTTGCTGTATATTTCTTATATTCCTCATCATAAACCTTGTACAGAAATTTTTCTTCTTTCAGAATTGAAAAATGAATACCCGCAAAAGCAGAAATGGCAAAAATCAAAAAGAACAGGTTTGGAAAAATAAGACTTGTTCCGGTAAAAAATATCAAAAGCGACAAAAAGAAAGGATTGCGCGACCGGCTGAAAACACCGGTTTTCACCAGTTTTCCTGCATTATTTTCGTTGAGGCCAAACCGCAGTGAAGGTCCAAAATGATTCAATGTAATTTTCAAAATAAAAACCGAAAAAAAAACGGCCAAAACACCAGTCAATCTGAATAAAACAAAATCGAAAAGAAAGTATGTTAATACTTTTGGAAGTAGGGAAAAACCGTGCAAAGGTTTGAAGATTTCGGTCAGAAACAGCAGAAAGAAAAAGGCAAAAACCGGATAAAACCATTTGATGTTGCCGGGTTTGCGGGTTCCGGCAGCGCTAACCCGAACTCCTTTTCTTTTCAGTTCAAGTGAATTGAATGAAATCAGTAAAATCAGCACGACAAATCCTGCGGACGGAGTGAGTTCTGCTATGTTCGTTAAAACAATCATGGTTATAAAAATAGGTGGATTTATGGGATATAAAAATCCCCGGCTTTTGAAAAAAACCGGGGAATTGAGTTCTATTTCTTTTACATTTCACCTTTGGGGAGGAAGGGAGGGGCTTTCTTAAATATTCGGAAAAGCAATTCCAGCCATAAGCGGGTGAATTTCAGGACCCTGGTTGGTTTCGAAAAGCGATGTCATGCTGTAATTGGCAAATACGGTAAAATCGCCAAAATGCAAACGACCGGTTAAATCGTATTTCCATTGGTTGATGTTATAGTTCCCCTGGATTTTTACTTTGGCCTTATCGTAATATTTGTATTTGGTGTGCGAACCAATGTATAAACTGCCAATTGCCCCGGCTGAAATGGATAACCTGGAACTTCCCATTCTGAGCGGTGTTTTGATTTCGAGCAATAACGGGACAGTCAAATAGTTGACATGTAATTTTGATTTTTTCACGCTTTTGTTTTCTTGTTGAATGTTGACAGGAACTGTGATCCCATAACCATCTTCTTTTTCCATTGTAACCGGTAAATCGAAGGCGTAATCGTTAAAACTGATACCCATTCCGGTTACCAACCCGAAAGTTTTCTTTTCGTTTTTAAAGGCAAATTCCATGAAGTTCAGATTCCAACTTAACGATTTACCCGATCTGAGGTCGAAAACTTCTCCAAATTGTTCGTATTCAGTACCCTGGTATATCGAGTAATCCGAATTCTCGAACATATTCATGCCAACTTCGAGCCCGGCCCAGTGCGCATTAAAACTGCGACTCCAGTTTTTATTTTTATCTTCTTTTTCATATTTTACATAGGTACCATTATTCCCTTCAATAACTTTAAAATTTCTGCGACCAACCCTTATGTGAGTGGTATCTCCCCAATCGTTGGTTATCACTTCAACACCTTTCCCGTTTTCTTTATCTCCGACAACAACGTGTACATTGTCTCCATCTTCATCAACAGTTACCACGTTTTTCTTGCCCATTTTTACTTCTGTTACATCTTTAGAATTTTTAGAATCATTAACATGAGTAACATTCGTACTGCCAGAACCTTCAATTACTTTATAGGTCTGATTTCCGATTTTTATATGTGTTGTATCGCCCCATTCGTCGGTAACAACATACACACTGTCTTTGCCTTCGATTGCTTTTTCCATGTTTTTTTTGTCCACTTTCTTTTCGGTGGAATTGTTTTGCGCCCAGATATTCATAGCGATGGCGCTGCATAATACAAGTGTAATTAATCGTTTCATTTCATTGTTTTTTTATTGTTCTGAACCTGTGACGGACAAGGTTTTGGAAAAGTTACAGGTGGGAGGAAAAAATGCGTGAATGCTGCAAAGCATGAATGAAAGAAAGAATTTTATTCGTCTTCTTCAGCCTGATTTGTGGGAATGGTAAAAGCAAGTAACCGCGAATCGTAGATGATTTCGGTGACTTTTCCTGCTTCATCGGTTTGATAGCTGAATTTTTCGTTCGAAATACTTGCAAAAAGGTTTAGCCCGGCTTTTGTGATTTTATTCAAACTGATTTTTTCGATTCCGGTTTTTTCTTTTACTATATCAACAAGCAATCGTTCCTCAAATGGCTCGCTTTGTGGAATTGTAATGTACATTGTTTTGAGTGTTGTTTCGGGCAATTCAGGTTTTATGGTTGCTGAAACCGGGGAAAGTTGTGCAAACAGAATAGGCTGAGCCAATTCTTGAACATCGGGTTGATTGCTGCTTGCGGTTTCTGCCGATTTGCTTTCAGGTGTTTTTACAACTTTTTTAGGTGGTCTGGTTGAGGCAATTTCAGTTGAGGTTTTATTCAGCGAAGCGTTGTTTCCAGGTGTTGCATTAATTTCAACAGCCATATTATTCTGGGGTTTGTCTTCATTAATTACGGCAATTGTATTGTTATCAACCGCAACTTTTTCGTTGTGCACAACAAAAAAGTATGCAAGCAAGGCAATTACAAGTACAGCTGCCACACGTCCGCTCCAAAGTAAAATTGGTTTTAAACGAATGGTTTTGTATAGTTTATTTTTCCTTTGATAAACAACCGATTCATCGGCGATCAGCCGGGTCTTTTCAAAAAGGTTCAAATCATGTTTTCTTTCAATGTGTGTTGCAATATAAGTTTCGAAAGCAACTTTTTCATCATCGTTTGAATCGCCTTCAAGGTGGGCAATTGCAGCTTCGGCAAACTCGCTTTCGAGGTCAAATTTTTCTTTGTAAAGCAGCTCTTTTTTGCTGAATTCAAGGGTGGTGGGTTCAATGGCAACCGGCGAAAACATCGCCAGCTCTTCTTTCAGGTCGGGATTTTGAGTGAGAAATTCAATAAAATCGTCAACCAATCTTTCATCAAGATTACCTTCAAGATAATCGATAAAAAACGATTCGTAATTATTTCTGCTAATCTTCATCTCTTCTTTTTTCTTACTCCTCCCACTTCGGGGGAGGCTGGGAGGGGGCTTCTTTTATACCACCGCCTCCATTTTTCCGATATAACCTTTCAAAAATATCCGCGCACGGTAAATGTACACTTTAACCTGCGATTCATTCAGATTTGTCAGTTCTTCAATTTCCTGGTACGAATATCCTTCGTAATCGCGCAGCAGTAAAACCATCCGTTGCACTTCAGGCAGCCGGTCAACAGCTTCCTTTAATACTTCACCCAAATCAGAATAATTGTTTTCATGGCTTTGTTCAGGCAGTTTTAGTTCTTCAGAATAGGTCGATCTTTTTTCTTTGCGGATAATATCGATCATGGTATGGTAAGCAGTAGTAAACAGGTACGATTTCACTTTTTCGAAACTCACGTTTTCTGCGTTTTTCCAAAGCTTTTCGTAGCTGTCCTGTACAATATCTTCAGCCTTGTGAATATCCCTGATACTCTTTAAAATAAACCGGTACACCCGGTCAGAAAAAAGTTCGACCGACTTATTGTATTCGTTTACTGTCATTCGTTTTCTGAGCGCTTTTCTGTAAATAGGACGGATAACTTTGCAGGATGTTACAGGTGGATAACTTTTTCCCCTGAAATATTTGAAAATTGAATATTGGGCGTTTGATATTGGATATTTTTCAATACAAAAAAAGCCCCGGAACTTTCCGAAGCTTTATAATATTTAATAGAATTTTCTTTTCTCCTCTCCTTTGGAGAGGCCGGGAGAGGCTTCTTTCTATATCACAGTCACCCACCCGTATTTATCGGGTTCGTCGCCGTACTGAATACCACGCAGTTTATTGTACAGTTTTTCGCTGATCGGGCCAGGTTTACCATCTTTTGAGAAGATGTACGATTTGTTTTCGTCGTAATCGTCAATTCGCTGAATCGGGCTGATGACAGCTGCGGTTCCGCACGCGCCTGTTTCTTCAAAAGTTGCCAGTTCTTCAACCGGAATCTGTCGCTGTTCAACTTTCATTCCCATCGTTTCGGCTAAAACAATCAGGCTTTTATTGGTAATCGATGGCAAAATCGATTCAGATTTTGGTGTGATATATGTATTGTTTTTTATTCCGAAAAAGTTGGCAGCGCCACATTCATCAATGTATTTCTTTTCTTTGGCATCGAGATAAAAGATGTTGGAATAACCCAGTTCGTGTGCTTTTTTACCTGCAACCAAACTGGCAGCGTAGTTTCCGCCCACTTTGTATTTGCCCATCCCGAGCGGCGCCGAGCGGTCGAATTCGCGCATAATTACAAAAGGTGTTGTCTGGAAACCGCCTTTGAAATACGGGCCAACCGGTGTTACAAACAAAATAAACATGTATTCTTTGGCCGGTTTAACACCAACTTCGGCTCCCGATCCGAATAAAACAGGGCGAATATAAAGAGATGCGCCCGACTCGTAAGGCGGAACAAATCTTTCGTTCAGTTTTACTGCTTTTATCACAGCTTCTGTGAATGTTTCAACCGGCAAACGTGGCATCAAAGTTCCGTCGCTTGAATCCTGCATACGGCGGGCATTTTCATCCATTCTGAAAATACGTATTTTTCCGTCTTTCCCTTTGAAGGCTTTTAATCCTTCAAACGATTCCTGTCCGTAATGAATGGCCGTCGCAGCAATATGCATCGGGAAATATTCGCTATCGCTTACTTCCAAATCGCCCCATGCTCCGTCTTTATAGTTGCACCTGATATTATAATCGGTTTTTATATACCCAAATCCGAGGTTGTTCCAGTCGATGTTTTCCATTTTTGCAATTTTAATGTGATTGGAATTTTGCGAAAATCGCTGTTTCATCCAAACAGCCGGCAAATTAAGAAAAATTTGTGTTTCCGAAGCGAGAGAAATATCAGGGGTGCATTGAAATTAACAAAAAGCCCTCTCTTCCAGATAATTTATCTGAATTGATGTTCCAAAATGGAATATGAGGACAGGCTTTTAATCTGTAAAAAATACCCGTTGTGTTTTCTGATGTTTAAAACCGATTCGTCCTGAAAAATAAGGTATTGTCCTTTTATTCCAGTTAAAATACCCTCTATTTTTGGGGTTTTATCGAACCCGATACTTTTAATTGTTTGAGGAAATGAAAGTACCGGATAATCAATTTCAATGACTTCGTTATCGGATTCAAAATATTTTTTCAATTCTGACGGGAGCAGTTGGTAAACCTTTTGTTTTTCGTCTAAAAGATTGATATTCTCCGCAATTTCGTTTTTCAACATTGCCCGCCAGTCGGTTTTGTCGGTAAAATATTTTTTCAGGAAAACTTCGATGATACCGGCAATGTGGCGGTTGGGTGTGGTAGCCACTTTAATTGCAGCGCTGGCTCCCTGATCGATCCAGCGGGTTGGGATTTGGTGGTGCCTGGTAACACCCACTTTTACATCGCCGGAAACTGCAAGGTAAACATGGTGGTCTATGAGGTCGTGTTTTTGAGCCCACTCCATGTCGCGGGCAAATCCGAGGTGTGCTTTCGAAAGTTCGGGGCGCATCACCGACTCGCTGGCCTCAGGCGCAGTTTGCAGGCAGTTGTAACAAAATCCCTGTCCAAACGATGTTTTAGTTTGCTTTCCACACGAAATACAGTTGATTTGCCCAGTGAAATTCATCGATATTTTCTTGCCAATCAAATCGTTCATCATAATTTCGTTTTGGCCCACTTGTAAAAAGTAATTTACAGGAGTTGCAAATTCCGCCCGCATTTTAAGGATGTTGCCTTCGAGTTGCATACGAGTTTTTTATTTGAACAGGATAAAAAGGGAAAAGTTGCATTTATAACTTGAATCCGCCAAATGTTTACAAAGCCTTTTTCGTTTTTAATTTCGTCAAAAAAAATCCGCTATAAAACGCGATGAATTTTTCAATTCTTTTTCAGGTAAATATGGAAAAGTGGCAATTGTATTCATTATTTTTTCTTTGTGAAGTGCAAAATACCGCATGGTTTTCAGGTATTCATCTTCATTATCGCGGCAATATCCCAGGTAGTCCCTTTCGTAAAGAGTTTCAGAATCAGACCATTCCTGAGGAAAAGAATAACTGGCATCGGCCAGTGCCGAAAAATCGAAATCGTATGGTACAGCAATAAGTTTTGGGGTAATATCGGTAAACGATTTCATAAACTTGGTGTTGTGCCCGCTTTTAATCCGCCAGTCGGTATTCGAAATCATGTACTGAAAAAGGGCGGCTCTGTCCGCATCTTCTTCAACCAGGTTTTCACCCTTAACAACCATCGGATCAATCAATACACAGTTATTGCGTTTGGCAACAAGTTCGGCAGGTTCAATTACAAATCCCATTTCCTGGTATTCGTGCTTCTTTTTTCCGGTGTCGATGTAAGTAATATCCAAGAGGCGCACCCTGAAACTTTTTTCGGTTAAAACATTGTAAAGTTTGTATGAAAGGTATTCCTTTAGCACAATATTGTCGTTGTTTTCGCCTGTTGAACAGTGGGTAACTACTTTTAGTTTTTTCATTCCTGCAAGTTCAGTACGCTCAATCGGATCGGTTTTGAAATTCAGCGCGAGCGGAGGAAAGTAGCACTGTCCTTTTCTGAAATTACCCCGCGCTTGAATGCGGATATTTTTCACAACCGGTTCAATTCCAAGATAAAAAACATGCAATTCAGCATCAATATATTCGGCTTTGTTTTTGTTTTTTATAAAAGAAGTGATGTCGTACTTCAGCGTAATTTTCAGTAGTTCTTCAGTGTCGAAAAAATCAAAGGTTTGCAAAGTATCAGATACTTCGCCAAGCAGCTGATTGTTCAACAAACTATCGCGGATGATTTTGCTGTTTTTTTGTGCAATTAAAACAAAAGGGCAGCCAGAATCAGACAAAAAACAAAAAGTTGTTTCATAACTCGAGCAGGTTAAGTTTTGAAAGCGAAAAACACAAAAAAAAGAAACGTTTGCTATGGGTGGTAACAAGCAAACAATTAAATGATTGTTGCAGGCAGATAAAAAACATTTCAATGGCTGTAACGGTTATTTCATATATTTACAAACTCAAAAACGACTTAATTTTTTTGTCAATAATCAAATGAATATCAATATGAAAAAAATCACAAGATTTTTAATTCTTGCAAGTGTAATTTTTGTTGCAGCTTGTTCTACTTCTACCAAACTTATTGGCTCATGGCAAAATAAAGATCATACACAGAATCATTTCGATAAACTTGGCGTCGTGGCGATTACTCCAAGTGAATCAGGGCGGTATTTAATTGAAAGGGCAGTTGCCTCTAACCTCAAGACCAAAAGCATAAATGCCATGCCAACCTACGAAGTATTTCCATTTGCCGGTAGAATGGGAGGTGTAATGAGTAAATCGGAAAATCCGGAAGCGCTTAAAGCAAAAATAAAAAGCAAAGTTGAGGAGAATAAATTTGATGCGCTGATGATAATCTCGCTGCTCGACCAACAAAAAGAGCAACGATATGTGCAGGATTACAACAGCAATTACTGGATGGGCGGCACAGGTTATTATGGAACACCCATGGTGGTTCCAGGTGCAGCAATGATGCCTGTTTCGTATGGTGCCTATTATAATTATTACTCATATAATCTGGGAGTGGCTTACGAATCGGGTTATTATGTTGAGGATGTAACCTATTTTCTTGAATGTAACCTGTACGATGTAGTAAAAGAAGAGTTGTTATGGACCGCACGTACCAAATCTACCAATATAAAATCGGTTGAAGAAGAGGCCAGTAAATTTGCAGATATGGTTGTAAAAGATATCATTGCCAAAAAAGTACTTGTACCATAAAATAATTTGTACAATGTTGAAAATGGTAAATCGAATGTGTTTTGGTTTACCTTTTTTTATGAAAGAATCCGATGTAGGATTCACACCCAAAACTGCACTTGACTACGAATGAAATTCTTGTATTTTTACCGCAAACCGCAAGCGAATGATAAAAGCATCAATTTTGCTGACTTTATTGGAAAAACCCTTATTGCACTATTTTCAAACTGGGTGGCCGCCAATCGACGACAACCTGCATTTGATTTTGCTGGTGGTTTTACTTTCTGCTGTTTTCGGTGTGATATTTATTATTAAAAAAATCCGTTACAGTACTCTTTTCTCAAGCCAAAAAGTAAGGATCGAAATCGGGAAGAGCCGGTTGTATTACCCTGAATTTATAAAATTTACCATTACAAACACTGGCAATACCGATGTTGATTTCGACAGGCCACTGCTGGTTTTCGACAACTGGTGGATGAAACGCAAATTCAGAATCAGCGGCGTGGAAGGCCGCAACATTTACCCGCTCTTTCTCGAAAAAGGCAAAACGCATACTTTAAATATCGATCTTTCTCCGTTTTACGGCTACGACCGCAAGCTGAAAAGTTACCCAAAAATCAGAATTTCAGTTTTTAGTATCAAAGGAAAATATTTGGGAGGCCACGCGGTTTATATACGTAAAACATTAATCAAATTCTGAATGCGCAACTGGAAATTCAATCATATCGATTTTTCGACTTACCCCTTTTATGCCGGCACCGATTTAGGTGTGTTTTGGAGTCCTGAAAAAACCACGGTTAAAATCTGGTCGCCCACTGCAACCCAGATAGAACTGAGGTTATACAAAGACGGTGTTTCGGGTGAATATTTTTACAAAACCAACCTGCAACCCGCGGGTAACGGGGTTTGGGGCACATCGCTGAAAGGCGATTACGAAGGAAAATTTTATATCCTGCGCATTAACGATGGCGACTGGCTGGAAGAGGTTCCGGATATTTATGCACGTTGTGTTGGTTTGAACGGAAGGCGGGGTATGATTTACAATCCGCAAAAAACAAATCCCGACAACTGGAATAACGATAAAGGTCCTGAATTGCAAAGGTTTACCGATGCAATTATTTACGAAACCCATGTTCGTGACTTTTCAATTGCCGAAAAATCGGGGATTAAAAACCGCGGGAAATATCTGGGTTTTACCGAGGAGGATACAAAGACAAAGACCGGAATTTCAACCGGGTTGGCACACCTCAAAGAACTGGGTATTACACACGTTCATTTGTTACCGGTAAGCGATTTTTTCACTGTAACTGAAGACCAGCCCAACGAAAGATACAATTGGGGATACGACCCCGAGCATTTCAATGCGCTTGAAGGTTCGTATGCCACCAATCCGTTTGATGGGACCGTACGCATTCTGGAGTTCAAAAAGTTAGTGAAAGCGTTGCACGATAACGGAATCGGTGTTGTGCTGGATGTGGTTTATAATCACACTTACTATGCAAAAGAATCGGTTTTTAACCAAACAGTTCCCGGCTATTTTTACCGGCAGAAACCCGACGGCAGTTTTGCCAACGCTTCGGGGTGTGGTAACGAGATTGCTTCGGAGCGTTCGATGGTACGCAAATACATTACCGATTCGCTGAAATACTGGGCTTCGGAATATCATATTGATGGATTCAGGTTCGATTTAATGGGGATTTATGATACAGAAACCATGAGTATAATTTGCCATGAACTGAACCAGATTAAACCCGGAATTTTGCTTTATGGCGAAGGTTGGGCTGCCGACCAAAGTCCGATGCCCGAAAACCTGCGGGCAGTAAAACACAACATTTCGCAGCTGCCCGGAATAGCTGCTTTTAATGATGATTTCCGCGATGCGCTGAAAGGCGGGCACGGCGATAAAAAGTCGAAAGGTTTTGTGAGTGGACTCGAACTGCGCGAAGAAGCCGTGAAATTTGGTGTAATTGCTGCCACCGGACACCCGCAAATTGTGTATGATTATGTGGAATCCTCGAAACATGCCTGGGCTGCAGAACCATCGCAGTGTGTCAATTATGTTTCGTGCCACGATAATTACACGCTTTTCGATAAGCTGAAAATGAGTGTGCCAAAAGCCACCGATGCCGAATTGAGGAAAATGGTAAAACTCGCTGGTGCGCTAATCCTAACTTCGCAGGGAATACCGTTTTTACATGCCGGTGTTGAGTTTTGCCGCACAAAAAACGGCGACGGAAATTCGTACAAATCGCCCGATTCGGTAAATCAACTCGACTGGAACCGCAAGGAAAAATATGCCGATGTTTTTGAATATTTCAAAAAGCTCATTCAACTGCGTAAAAACCATCCTGCTTTCAGAATGCGCGCCACTTCCGATATCAGCAGAAATCTTAATTTCTGTACACCATATCAATTGGGCGTGGTTTCGTATTGCATTCAGGGTGATGAAGCCGGCGATTCGTGGAAGAATATCATTCTCATTTTTAACGGGAAAAATCAGGAAGCAGTAATTGCATTGCCCGAAGGCAATTTTAAAATTGTAGCCAAAGGAACCGAAATTAACGAAGCCGGAATTGGAGAACTGGTATCCGATGAAGTTACAGCAGAAGCGATTTCGATGATGATTTTAATGGAAGAATTGTAAAAAAACAAATTCTCCAAAAAAAACGCTGATGTTCAGTAATTAGAAACGCAAAAATTAAAAAAGGGTGCTATTTTATTTTTACTAATTTTATACCCTCAAAACGTAAATTTAAAATCGTGCATTATGAAAATCAAGGTTGTTAAAGGAGTGTTATTTTCATGTTTAATGTCATTAATTATTGGCTGTAATACAAAGAAAGCAGAATCGGTTGCAGTTGTAATCGACAAAGAACAAATTAAAAAGGAAATTCAGGCCAGGGAAAATGAATTCGCTACGGGTTACAATTCCGGAGAATTGAAAGATATTAGCTATTATGCCGATGATGCAACTACCTTTTTTCAAAACAGGGCGCCATTGGTTGGCAATGATTCGATAGTAGCATTCTTAATATCTGATTTAGCTTCAAATTCCAATAAAATATCGTTTACCACAAACGAAGTGTTTGTTTCAAGTGATGGCGAACAAGTTGTTGAAGTTGGTTATTATTCAGTGGCTGATTCAACAAACACTGCCATAAATACAGGGAACTATATGAGTTTGTTTGTAAGAAAAGATGGTAAATATGTGTGCCTCAGAGATATGAGTGCATCTGATATGCCACTTGAATAGAGGATAAATGTTCAATAAGAAACGGCTGTCCGGAAATTTTCCGGACAGCCGTTTCTTATTATAGATTATAGGTGTAAAATAAGATATCGATTTTTTATCGCCTTCTGCCACCACCTCCGCCACCTCTGCTCATACTTCCACTACTTCTGCTCATACTTCCACTACTTCTGCGCATGCTGCTACCACCGCTGTAACCTCCACTTCTGGTTCTTGATGCTCCCATTGATGAGGATGAAGAACGATTGTAAGAAGAAGCTCCACCCAACTGACGGGTTGAGGGAGTTGTGGTTGCACGGTTCGAAGGAGATGTTCCGCCTGACTGACGGGTTGAAGGCGTTGTGGATGCCCGGTTTGAGGCAGATGTTCCGCCTGACTGGCGAGTTGAAGGAGTTGCAGATGCCCTGTTCGAAGCAGTTGCTCCACCTGATTGTCGCGTCGATCCCCGGTTATTGCCGTAATTACCGTTAGCTTTATTGTTTACCACAGTATTTGATTTGTTCCTCGAATTATTATAGTTGTTAAAGTTATTCTCATTATGAATATAAACATTTCCTCCGCCATAATGACCGCCATAATAACGGCCATGATGATAGTAATGATTATGGCAATATATGCCAACTGCCATTACCGAGAAAGCGGCAAAATAGGGCGGGTAATAGCCGTAGTAATAGGGCGGGTAGTAAGGCACATACACTGGTGAATAAACATATTGTACAACTGGCACCTGCTCAACCACTACAACAGTAGTTGATGCCGGAATATTAACCGTAACCGGATTGTCACCTGTATAAGCAGGATTGGCAGTAACCGAAGGTGTAGGAGTTGTTTTTGGTTCAATTATGTAATCTTTTCCATACAACTCTTTATCTCCAACAATTTGCAATGTCATTTTTCCATCCTTGTCCTTATCCAAAAGAATTACAGCCACATCCTGTACATCCTTTTCAGCAACGTCAACCTGAAGAATAAATGAAAAATCATCATCTTTCTGCTTTGTAGTTACTTTAATAAAATCAACCTTTTTGTCAAGGTTCAGGTCCAGGTTATTTATTCCTGTTTTTTCTTCGTTTAGGGTTTTTTCAAAATCTTCAATTGTTTTTGATTTCTGAAAAAGTTCCAATACTGCATAAAGATTCAAATTATCCCCAGGCAAACCTAACATCGCAGTATCTCCCGCTGTTTGACCCTCGGATTGAGAAAATGCTGGTGAATTTATCAGGCACATTGCCATTATAAATATTGATAAAAAACTGTATTTCATAATGTTATAATATTATAGGATATGATTTCATCCTCAAAATTACAAAAAATAAATTAGTAACCGAGAAAACATTTAAAGCGACAAGTTGAGGGTAAAAAATGAGTTCACAAAGTCACCAGAATGAAAATTGATTTTCTTTTATATCGATATGAGATATTACCTGTGTTTTGAAGGATTTAAAGCTAACCGCAATAAATTATGCAATTATGGCTTTCTTTTCCAAGCCAAAAACAGATTGAATAAGGTCAATCTCTTCTTTATTCGACTGGGCATTTACCAGCACAAAAGCAAAAAACAAGGTTAATCTTTTCGTTTCAATTAATTTTTTAAGTTAAACAATATTCAAACTTAGTCTATTTACACGAAAGCGAAATGAACGCATTCGTTTAATTAACAACCAAAGCTGAAATTAGTTTAGAATGGATTTAGACAACCAATTTCAAGGTGGTTCATCACTTGTGTTTACATGTACGAAATACGGGAAACAGGCTTTTCATGAGGATTGCTCCAGATTAAATAAATAAAGGCAAAAAATGGGAAAGTATAAAAAAAAGCTATTTTTGCGCAGTTTTTTATTTATACAAATATTTAAATAACACAATATATGGAGAGTCAATCGCTAATTCTCTTCTTTGTAATAGCGCTGGTATTAGTCGGGGGAGCCATCGCCTTTTCAATGCTTATTGCCCCGAGTTCATTTAACCCGGCAAAATCGGAACCATACGAATGCGGTATTCCCACCGAAGGACCCGCATGGATTCAGTTCAACGTAGGTTACTATCTTTTTGCCATTATTTACCTCATTTTCGATGTTGAAACCGTGTTCCTCTTTCCGTGGGGTGTGGTGATGAAACAAATCGGGATGCGGGCATTTATCGAAATCATCATCTTCTTCTTCGTACTTGGGCTTGGCCTTTTGTATGCATGGAAAAAAAGAGCGCTGAAATGGGTATAAAAATTAAATCGATGAAATACGAAGATTTCGGCGATAACGAATCGCTGGAACTTCTGAATACATTGGGCGACAGGGTTTTTATGACCACTGTTGACAACCTGATTAACTGGGGTCGTTCCAACTCAGTGTGGCCGCTTACGTTTGCCACCAGTTGCTGTGGTATCGAAATGATGGCTGCCGGAGCTTCGCGCCACGACTTTTCGCGGTTCGGTATCGAAGTTTACCGAGCCTCGCCGCGCCAGGCCGACGTGATTGTGGTTGCCGGAACCATTGTAAACAAAATGGTACCGGTGCTGAAACGGTTGTACGACCAGATGCCCGAACCAAAATATGTGATTGCCATGGGCGCCTGCGCAGTTTCGGGCGGGCCGTTCTTTTACAATACCTACTCGGTGGTTCGCGGCGTTGACCATGTAATTCCGGTGGATGTTTATATTCCCGGTTGCCCGCCACGACCAGAAGCGTTGTTGTATGGCGTAATGCAGTTGCAACGCAAAATCAAGGGCGAGTCGTTTTTAAAACCGGGCGAAAATGCCAATTCAATTCTTTAATACCAATCCTGAATGTTAAGCAGAGAAGAACTTACAGAAATCATCAGGGGAATTGTTCCTGAAGCTGAATTTCCGGAAGGGACACAACTTACGGAGGCAATTGTTCCGGCCGGAAAATTAGTTGAACTCACCGAAAAGCTGAAAGCTGATAAACAATCCGCTTTCGATTATCTCATCAGCCACACTGCCGTCGATTTCAACACGCATTTTATGGCGGTGTATCATCTTACTTCAACGCAACACCATCATTTGCTGGTGGTGAAAGTAAAAATCGAAGAGCGCGAAAATCCGGAAATCGATACACTGGCAAAAGTTTATCCAACATCAGAATTCTTTGAACGCGAAGTTTTCGACCTGTTTGGAATCCGTTATAAAAATCACCCCAACCTGAAACGCTTATTTCTTGAAGATGATTACGGTTATCCGTTGCGCAAGGATTTCAAGGATGAGGTAAACATGATTGAACGCTAAAACCGCTGCCATGACAGAAGAAATTATAAAAGACGTTATTATTGGCGAAAGCGAAGATTATATTATCAACGTTGGGCCGCAGCACCCGTCAACCCACGGGGTTTTACGGTTCGAGGTTTGCCTGCAGGGCGAAACGGTAAAATATCTAATCCCGCACATTGGTTATATCCACCGCGGTATCGAAAAAATGTGTGAGGCGATTACTTATCCGCAGATTATTCACCTCACGGACAGGATGGACTACCTTTCTGCGCACATCAACAACGAGGCAGTTTGTCTTTGTGTTGAAAATGCCTTACAGGTTGAAGTTCCGGAACGTGTAAAATATATTCGCACCATTTTGGCCGAGTTGAACCGTTTGGCATCGCACCAGTTGTGGTGGTCGGCATTCGGCATGGATTTAGGCGCACTTACCACTTTTTTCTATGGCCTTCGCGACCGCGAAAAAATTCTCGATATTTTTGAGGAATCGTTTGGCTCGCGACTGCTCCACAGTTTTGTAATGCCTGGTGGACTGATGCACGATGTACATCCCAATTTTCAAAAAGGGATTAAGGAATTCATAAAATATTTCCGCAAAAAATTGCCCGAATACGACCAGTTGCTTACCGGAAACGTAATATTTCACCAGCGTGCCAAAGGAATCGGGCTTATGAGCAAGGAAACTGCCATCGCCTATGGTGTTACCGGCCCGTCGGGAAGAGGTTCGGGCTGGAGTTGCGACATCCGCAAAATTGCACCTTACAGCGCTTACGATAAGGTTCAGTTTAACGAATGTCTTGAAACCGAAGGCGATACTTTTGCCCGCTACCAGGTGCGCATGCGCGAAATGCACGAGTCGCTCAGCATTTTGGAACAGTTGGTTGACAATATTCCGGAAGGCGATTACACGGCCAAAATGAAACCGATAATCAAACTGCCGGCAGGCGAGTTTTTCCAGCGTGTTGAAACTGCCCGCGGCGAACTGGCTGTGTATATTGTAAGCGACGGCAACAAATCGCCCTACCGCATCAAATTCCGCACACCCAACTTCAGTAATTTATTTGTAATGAATACGATAACTTCGGGATACAAGATTGCCGACTTAGTTGCTGTGAGCGGCTCCCTCGACCTTGTAATTCCTGATATCGACCGATAAAAGTCAAATGAATATGACACCGAATTTATACGATTTTTCAACACTTACCGGCGCTATTCACGAATGGCTTTCGGGGATGATGTCGCCGGGGTGGGTTACTTTTACCGAACTGGTGCTCATCGGGCTGTTGTTCCTGCTATTTTTTGCGTTGCTTGGCCTTTTTCTTGTTTATCTCGAACGGAAAGTTTGTGCCATCATTCAAAACCGTGTGGGACCAAACCGTGTAGGTAAATGGGGTTTGCTGCAAACCATCGCCGACCTTATTAAACTGCTCATTAAAGAATTGATTCCCATCCGGAAATCGGACAAGTTTCTGTTTAACTTGGCTCCGTTTATTGTAATCATCGCCTCATTAATGGCAATGGCGGCTTTGCCTTTTGCCAAAGGATTGCAGGCCATCGATTTTAACATCGGGGTGTTTTATGTGATGGCGGTTTCGTCGCTCGGCGTGGTTGGTATTTTGCTGGCCGGCTGGTCAAGCAACAGCAAATATTCGCTGATTGGCGCAATGCGAAGCGGAGCACAGATTGTAAGTTACGAGCTTTCAGTAGGATTGTCGCTGCTGGCCATTGTAGTTTTCTCGGGAAGTATGCAGCTTTCAACCATTATCGAAAGCCAGGCCGATGGCTGGTGGTTATTCAAAGGACACATTCCGGCTTTTATTGCTTTTATCGTGTTTCTGATTGCCAGTACCGCCGAAATCAACCGTGGCCCTTTTGACCTCGCTGAAGCAGAATCGGAACTTACCGCGGGTTTTCATACCGAATATTCAGGAATCAAATTTGCCTTTTTCTTTCTGGCCGAATATATCAACATGTTTATTGTAGCAGCTATTGCTGCCACGGTTTTCCTCGGTGGCTGGATGCCGCTGCACATCGGCAACTGGGAAGGGTTTAACCAGGTAATGGATTTTATTCCTTCTATCGTTTGGTTCTTTGTGAAAACGTTTTTCATCATTTACGTTATCATGTGGTTTAAATGGACTTTCCCGCGTTTGCGCATCGACCAGCTTTTAACTCTTGAGTGGAAATACCTTCTGCCAGTGAGTTTGGTGAATATCGTTTTGATAGCTTTCCTTGTTTTAATGGGCTGGCATTTTTGATTGATTAATGATTAGTGATTAATTATGAATATACAGGAAAAGTTGAATGTTTTGGACTTGAAACTTGAAACTTGGAACTTGAAACTTTGAGCTGATGAATAGTATATCGAAATATTTCAAAGACATGTTCGGCGGGATTTCCTCGTTGTGGGCAGGAATGCGGGTTACAGGCAAATATTTTGTCAGTCCGCGGGCCATTGTTACACAGCAGTACCCCGAAAACCGCGCAACCCTGAAAATGGAAGAGCGGTTTAAAGGCGAAATCATTATGCCGCACGATGAAAACAATCTGCATGCGTGTACTGGCTGCGGAATCTGCGAAATGAACTGTCCGAACGGTTCAATCGAAATCATTACCAACCGTGTTCCCAATGCCGAAGGTAAAATGGAGCGCATCATCGATAAACACATTTATCATCTGTCGATGTGCACATTTTGCGGATTGTGTGTAAAAACATGTCCTTCGGATGCGCTGGCTTTCGGGCAGAAATTTGAACACGCCGTTTTCGACCGCAGCAAACTGACCAAAGTGTTAAACCAGCCGGGCTCATCGCTCAGAAAGGAGGCTAAAAAATGAGTTTCAACATCATCATGTTTTACCTGTTCTCGGCGATAATTCTCGTGTTTTCGCTGTTGACCATTACTTCGCGCCGCATTCTTCGCGCCGCAGTTTACCTGTTGTTTGTGCTTATTGCAACCGCAGGTTTATACTTTCTGCTCGAGTACCAGTTTATGGCCGCGGTTCAGCTTACGCTTTATGCGGGTGGTATTGTGGTGCTCATTATTTTCAGTATCCTGCTTACACACCACATTTCGCACAGGTTTAAACACCCCGACCTGACCAAAATGATAATGGGAATTGCGGTTGCGGTTGTTGGCAGCGCACTGACCATTTACACCATTTTAACTTACCCGTTTCCGCAAACCATAACGGTTACCGAACTTCCTGCAACCATGGAAAACATTGGTATGCAATTGCTGGGTGTGGAGAAAAACGGTTACGTTCTGCCTTTCGAATTGATTAGTATTTTATTGCTGGCCGCCATGGTTGCCGCCATTATTGTTGCTAAAAAAGGAAATGATAAAAACGCTGAAATATGATAGAAGGAATTCCAATACAGCATTTTTTAATTGTTAGTACAATCATGTTTTTTATCGGTATTGCGGGTTTTATCATGCGCCGCAACCTGATTACCATTTTAATGGCGATTGAACTGATTCTGAACTCGGTGAACATCAACTTTGTGATTTTCAACCGCTATTTGTACCCCGACCAGTTGCAGGGACATTTCTTTGCCATTTTTGTGGTTGGAATTGCTGCTGCCGAAGCATCGGTTGCCATTGCACTTATCATCAATATTTACAGAAAACTGAAAAATATCGATGTTGAAAATGTGAATGAGTTGAGGTATTAGGAAGCCCCCCTCAATCCCCCCTAAGGGGGGAAGTAAAGAAGGGTGTCGTGGTTTCCGAACCGCGAATTGAAACAATGGAAAGAAGAAGAACCAACCCTGAAAGGGTTCAACAAAATATAAAGATTGAAATAACAAAGCGATGGTGGAAATGCAGGCAACAAGCCGCCAATGGCAAGCCGCCGGTAGCAAAAAACTTTTAATATGTACAATTACACAATACTGATTCCGCTGATTCCGCTGGTGATTTTTCTTGTCACCGGGCTGTTGGGAATGAAATGGAAACCCATCATCTCAGGATTGCTGGGTACAACCGGGTTAGGAATTTCGTGGGTGCTTTCGGTGATGACAGCCATAACCTATTTCTTCGGAAGCCATCACGAAGGTGCTTTTGAAACTATCATTCCGTTTGAAAAACTGTGGCTTACCTTTTCGGAAACACTGCAGATAAAAATGGGCGTTTTGCTCGACCCGATTTCGGTGATGATGCTCGTGGTTGTTACAACAATTTCGTTTATGGTGCATATTTACAGTCTTGGTTATATGCATGGCGAAAAGGGATTCCAACGGTTTTATGCATTTCTGTCGTTGTTTACCTTTTCGATGCTGGGATTAGTAATTGCCACCAACATTTTCCAAATGTACATTTTCTGGGAGTTGGTAGGTGTAAGTTCATTTCTTTTAATTGGCTTTTACTACCAGAAACCTTCGGCAGTGGCAGCCTCAAAAAAGGCGTTTATTGTTACACGTTTTGCCGACTTCGGTTTTCTGATTGGCATATTAATCCTCTCATTCATTACCAAAACATTCGATTTTGCAAAGCTTACAAATCCTGATGGTGCAGTTTTTGCCAATGCTGCCGGCATGAGTTTTATGGGAATCTCGGTAATGACCTGGGCGATGGTGTTGGTTTTTATGGGGGGAGCCGGCAAGTCGGCCATGTTTCCGCTGCACATCTGGCTGCCCGATGCCATGGAAGGCCCAACGCCTGTTTCTGCACTGATACATGCTGCAACCATGGTGGTTGCCGGTGTTTACCTGGTTGCGCGCTTGTTTGTGGTTTACCATTTTCAGGCACCCGATGCACTCGAAATTATAGCTTATGTTGGCGGTTTTACTTCGCTTTTTGCGGCGGTTATCGCCATAACTCAACACGATATTAAACGTGTGCTTGCCTTTTCAACCTTGTCGCAGCTTGGGTACATGATGCTCAGTCTTGGGGTTTCTGGTTACGGCGGCGAAGAAGGTTTGGGTTACATGGCTTCCATGTTCCACCTCTTTACCCACGCCATGTTTAAAGCTTTGCTTTTCCTTGCAGCTGGTTCAATCATTCATGCCGTTCATTCAAATTATATGTACGAAATGGGTGGGTTACGGAAATACCTTCCTATCACGCACATCACTTTCCTGATTGCCTGTTTAACCATTGCCGGTGTTCCGCCGCTTTCGGGTTTTTTCAGTAAAGACGAAATTCTGGTCGCAGCATTTAACCACAACAAAATCCTTTTTGGTGTTGAGTTTTTGGTTGCCGGTCTTACTGCATTTTACATGTTCAGGCTTTATTTCAATATTTTCTGGGGAAAAGACAGACACTACCATCATACCCCGCACGAATCGCCGCTTACAATGACCATCCCGCTCATGTTTCTTGCTTTTGCTTCCATATTCTCAGGATTCCTTCCGTTCCATAGTATGGTTACATCGGATAAGATGCATTTCGATACACATTTACATCTGGCAGTTGCTGTTCCATCGGTTTTAATCGGATTGATAGGAATTGCCTTTGCATGGCTTCTTTACAAAAAGGAAAGTAAAGTACCTGAAAAACTGGCAAAACAATTTGGAATATTATATACAGCTACTTATAATAAATTTTATATCGACGAGATTTACCTCTTCGTTACCAAGAAAATCATCTTCAATTATATATCGAGGCCGGTTGCCTGGTTCGACCGCCACATTGTGGATGCGTTTATGGTAGGCATTGGCACAGTAACCGAAAAGATTTCGTACCGGATAAAAGGGATGCAGTCGGGACAATTGCAGCATTATGCATTTATGTTTGTGGCAGGCGTGCTGATTCTGGCGCTGGTATTGGTTTATTATATATAAAACTGGCCCACTTCTTATTCCCCTAAAGGGGGAAGATTGGGACAGAACAAGCTCTGAAAGAGCGAAATGTATTAGCCCGGGGTAAAATCCCGGGGAAATGATATAAATAGAAAAGTAAAGTTTTAAAGATGAATATACTGACCTTATTAATTGTTGTTCCGGTGCTGACCATCATCGGCATCCTGTTTACAAAAGACATGAAGGGAGCGCGTGCGGTTTCGGCTTTTGGGATGACCATTCAGCTGATTGTGGCGGCAACACTTGTATTTATGTATTTGGGACTGCGCAAGGCTGGTGTAACCGATGAAATGGTGTTTATCTCGGATTATACCTGGTTTAAAAGTCTGAATATCCATTACACAACGGGTGTCGATGGCATTGCGGTGGTGATGATTGCGCTTACCGCCATCGTGGTTTTTGCCGGAATTTTTGCATCGTGGGAAGTGGAATACCTCTCCCGCGAATTCTTTATCTCGCTCATTTTGCTGGCCACAGGGGTTTTCGGGTTTTTTATCTCCATCGACCTGTTTACCATGTTCCTGTTCTACGAAGTGGCAGTAATCCCGATGTACCTGTTAATCGGGGTTTGGGGCAGTGGTCCTAAAGAAAGCTCGGCCATGAAACTCACGCTGATGTTGATGGGAGGCTCGGCACTGCTGATGGTGGGTATTTTCGGTATTTACTTTAACTCGGCACCCAACGGCGGCCCACTTACTTTTAACATTCTCGAAATTTCGAAAATTAATATACCTGTTGAAGCGCAACGCTTTTTCTTCCCGTTCACATTTATTGGGTTTGGAATCTTGGGAGCACTTTTCCCTTTCCACACCTGGTCGCCCGACGGTCATGCCTCGGCGCCAACTGCGGTTTCGATGCTCCACGCCGGGGTGTTGATGAAGCTGGGAGGTTACGGTGCATTCCGCGTGGCCATGTTCCTGATGCCCGAAGCAGCCCACGAACAGGCGTGGATTTTTATCATTCTCACCAGTATCAGTGTGGTTTACGGAGCTTTCGGCGCCATCTGGCAAAAAGACCTTAAATATATTAACGCCTACTCATCGGTAAGCCACTGCGGGCTTGTACTTTTTGCCTTGCTGATGATGAACGAAACGGCCATGGACGGCGGTATCATTCAAATGATTTCGCACGGTTTAATGACAGCCCTTTTCTTTGCATTAATTGGGATGATTTACGGACGGACGCACACCCGCAACATTTACGAAATGGGGGGTTTAATGAAAGTGATTCCGGTACTTTCGGTAGTTTACGTAATAGCTGGTCTGGCTTCGTTGGGTTTACCCGGGTTAAGCGGATTTGTTGCTGAAATGACAGTTTTTGTCGGCGCTTTCCAGCACGAGGATTTATTTCACAGAATTGTGACAATTATTGCTGCATCGTCGATTGTAATTACCGCGGTTTATATTCTGCGCGTGGTGGGTATTTTGTTGTTCGGGCCGGTAAAAGACCCGCATTTCGAGCACCTGCGCGATGCCACCTGGTTTGAGAAACTAAGCATGTTTACGCTTGTAATTGCCATTGCCGGAATTGGTATTGCCCCGCTGTGGCTGTCGGACACAATTCTCGACAGCTTGAAACCTATCGTTCACAAACTTGCCGAAACAAATGTTTTTTGAGTTTTTAAATTGAAATGAAAGATTTAATAAAATAAGATATTGCTTTCCTACTCCCCCTCCTTGGGAGGGGGCAGGGGGGAGGCTCTTAAATTTGGAGATATGAATTTATCACAATTTTTAATGATGCGCCACGAATTGCTGCTTACTGCGGCAGCGCTTATCATTCTTATTGCTGAAATCGCAACGGCAGATTCGGCTAAAAGAAAGCTGATTCCGTTTACCATCGCGCTTTTTGCAATGGTAACTGTTGCCGGCTTTTTCCCGGTTCCCGAAGGCACATTATTTGGCGGTTCTTACCAAAGTAATCCGCTCACCGCTTTAATGAAAAATGTGCTGAATATCGGTGTGCTTATCATTTTCCTTCAGGCTGAAGGCTGGCTCAAACGTCCCGAAAACAGCGACCGCATCAGCGAATATTTCCTGCTGACTGTTTCAACGCTCATCGGGATGAATTTTATGATTTCGTCGGGCGATTTTCTAATGTTCTACATCGGTCTCGAAACAGCCACAATCCCGATTGCCGGGCTTGCCGCATTCGACCGCATTCGCAGCCGTTCAGCCGAAGCCGGTATTAAACTGATTTTATCTTCTGCCCTTTCGTCGGGTGTGTTGCTATTTGGTTTGTCGCTGATTTACGGCGTAACCGGTTCAATCTATTTTACCGACATTGCCCAAACCATAACTTCAAACTCAATGGTGGCATTGGGTTTTATTTTCTTTGTAAGCGGCATGGGTTTCAAAATTTCGTTGGTTCCATTTCATTTCTGGACCGCCGATGTGTACGAAGGAGCGCCAATCAATGTAACTTCATACCTGTCGGTAATTTCGAAAGGTGCGGCATCATTTATATTTACCATCATCCTCTTCACTGTGTTTAAAACACTCACCGAAATGTGGAAACCCGTAATTTACACATTAGCCGTTTTTACTATGACGGTTGCCAACCTGTTTGCTTTGCGTCAGCAAAATATGAAACGGTTTCTTGCTTTCTCGTCAATTGCCCAGGCAGGGTTTCTTTTGTTGGGGATTTTGGGAAACAACGACCTCGGAATGAGTGCAGTGGTTTATTTTGTATTGATTTATATATTTACAAACCTTGGTGCTTTTGGTGTGGTTGAAGCCATTTCAAACGCTTCGGGTGTTGAAACCATCGACGGCTACAACGGTATGTATAAAACTAACCCGAAACTGAGTTTGCTGATGACGCTTGCTCTTTTCTCGCTGGCTGGTATTCCACCGGTAGCCGGGTTTTTTGGGAAGTTCTTTTTGTTTACAGCGGCAGCCGGAAGCGGATATTACATCCTGGTACTAATCGCAGTTTTAAACGCCACCGTTTCGCTTTACTACTATTTGCGCGTGGTTCGGGCTATGTTTATCGAGAAAAGCGACAATCCGGTTCCTACTTTTAAAAGCTCAGCTTACATGCGCACAGCACTGATTATTTGCGTTGCCGGTATTTTTGCAGTGGGTTTTGCAAGTGTGATTTTCGACACAATCAGGGAAATCAGTCAGAATTTTTTGTACTAGTACAGTAATGAGTACAAAGTATTGAGTATTGAGAAAAAGACGCAAGATTGTTAGATGCAGGTATCAAGACAAGAAGATTTATTAATGACGAATGTTGATTAACATATTCAAACTTATAAACACGAATTTCCTCATCCTTCCCCCTTTGGGGGAATCAGAAGGGGGCTTAAATTTTTTTTGAAATGGCACTCAATAAAGGAAAACATATTGTTGAAGAATTGGACGGCGTGCGCTGCACTGTGGTTGAAACAGGTGTTTCTGCCGAACGTGCTGACTTTCTGAAAAAGCTGCTCGAACTAAATGGCTACGAAGTAAAATCGGTACTGGAAGGCGAAAATCCATTGTATAAAATTGGAGTAACTGATATTCTTTTTAATCCGCTGGTTGATGTCTATAAGCGCCGCCTGAAAAGTTTAACAGGCAAACGCGTAACTCCGGCTTACTGGCTGCAAGAGTCGGACAAAGAAACCGAAGCAGAAGTAAACTACTGGACTTTTGGGAGATAAAAGAAAGGGGTTCAGCACAAATGCCAAACCCCTGAAAATGATTGATTAAACCGTGATAGCTAAAGGATATAAAATACAGGGTTCACGGCTTTACTATTCGCAGAATTCAATATGAATGTTTTTTTTAATTCCGGGTTTCAACAACCACAAACCGGGTCAGTTTCCAGAATTCTTCTGGTTTTTCAATTTCCAGATAAGCAATTTTGTCGTTTTCCTCAACCAGCCTGTACGAGCTTGCCGGATGTTCTGAAATCAGTTTTGCTTTTTTTGCGTTTATTGGAAACTGACTGGCATTTCGCATATCAAGCTGTGTAAATGAGCTTGCATTGAAATCGTCGCGGATTGATTTGTTTTTTGCAATTCCTAGGAACCCGCCTTCTTGTGTGAGTACTCCTTTTTCAACGAGTTGTCTTTTTGTGCCAGCCGCAAAATACGCTTTGTTGAGTTCGTTGTCTTTCTCAATAATTGTTTGCGCTTTTTCAGCAATTAGCTGCGATTTCGAATTGATGGAGTCGTCGCGTACAGCTAAATCTTCCTGTAGTTTTACAATGGCACCGTCCATTTCAGCAATTTTGTAGTCGCGCTGTTCAAGTTCGGCAGTTAACTGCATAATGCTGTTGTTCTGTTCTTCGATGCTCTTGTTCAGCTGGGCAATTTTATTTCTGAACGATTTGATTTCAATACCCGAAGATTTTAGTTTTTTCTCAAGTTCTTCAATTTTTACACTGCTTTCCTCAAGCATTTCGTTCATCAGTTTAATGTCGGCTACAAGGACTTCTTTTTGATTTTTAGCTCCTTCTTCGCCGGCAATTACCATGTTTCCACGTTTGTTGCGGACAAAAGTGAGGTTCTGCTCAATTTCATCGAAAGTGCTCGCCAATTCATTTACTAACGAATCGCGTTCTTCAAGAGTCGATGTCAAACCTGCATTTTTCTCATTCAGTGTATTTATCCGGTTTTTGTTGTTGTAAGTTACTACGCTCACCAACACAATTAGTACAACCAACACTCCGGTTAAAATACTGCTCAGTGCTGTCATTTTTTTTGTTTCCATGATTCTATAATTTTTGTTTCATTTTTTTTGATAGGAATTAAAGCCAATTCATGTGCCAAGCAAAAAAAGCGGTTTAGATATCAGAAAATGAGACTGTTGTGTAGAATTGAAAATTATGATTTACTATCAAATTAATAACTCGTTATCAATTTGATAGTAGCATTTGGAAGCAAAAGATGATTGATCTTGTTTTATAGGTCAGCTTTTAACATCCGGTAAATGGTGGCAACCCCAATATCAAGTTTTGTTGCCACGAGTTTTATGTCGTTATTGTATTTTTCGAGATATTTTTTTACAACCCGGATATTATAATCACGCAGGCTAAGCTCCTGATTAATGGTTTCTTCCATCAAAGCATTGTTGCCCAGAAAAATATTTTCACCAGTTATTTCATCACCATCAGAAAGTGTAATGGCGAGTTCAATCACCGACTTTAACTCCCTGATATTTCCGGGGAAGGAATAAGCCAACAATTTTTCAGCGGCCTGTTTTGAAAGCTGTTTTTGTGGAAGCTTATTTTCAGTGCAAAATGATTTGATAAAATGTTTTGAAAGAATGGCAGCATCGTTTTGTCTGTCGCGAAGAGGCGGTAGCTCAATTGGAAATCCGTAAAGCCTGTAATATAAATCCTGACGGAAATTCCCCTTGATTACACATTCCTGTAAGTTTTGGTTGGTAGCTACAATAATGCGGCAATCGGTTTTTACCGGCTTGTTGCTGCCCACCCGAACAATTTCTTTTTCTTGAAGCGCCCGCAATAATTTGGCCTGAAGAGAGATATCCATTTCAGCAATCTCATCGAGAAAGAGCGTGCCACCGTTAGCCTCTTCAAACTTTCCGGTACGACGGAATGCTGCTCCTGTAAATGCGCCTTTTTCGTGTCCGAAAAGTTCACTTTCGGTGAGGTCTTTTGGAATTGCAGCCATATTCACTGCGATAAATGGTTTTTCGGCACGGGGCGAATTGTAGTGAATGGCTTTTGCCACCAATTCTTTTCCGGTACCGGTTTCGCCCGAAATGGCTACCGAAATGTTGGTGCGGGTGGCTTTCTCAATCAGTGCATAAATGCTTTGAATGGCAGTGCTATTACCGATTATCGTATTTTGGTAGCTGTATTTTTTCTTTACTTCATTTCTCAACGACACGATTTCCTTTCTGAGGTTCACCCCATTGCGGATGTTCTGCACTGTATTTAAAAGCCTTTCACGGATGTCTTTCGATTTAACAAGATAATCGTAGGCCCCGTATTTCAGCAGGTCAACAACAACTTCAATTTCATCCTGTTCCGAAATCAATATCACCTGAATTTCTTCGTTTTCGGCCTTTATTTTCTGGAGAATTTCAAGTCCCTGCATATCGGGGAGCCGGTAATCGAGCGTAACAACATCGGGATTTTTGCCCAGGTTGTTTAAACAGTCTTTCCCGTTGGTAAACGATTCAATTTCATAATCGGGGTTTAACGAAAGGTTGTGAACCAGCAACCTGTTGTACCATTCGTCGTCTTCAACTACAAATATCTTAAAAGGTTTTTCACTCATAATCAAGATTTTAACTAATCATTTGTTTGATTAAGATAAGCGGTTAAATTACATTTTAATTGTTCAGCTTCAGTTATTATCTCGCTAAAAACAGGTTGAACAGAAGTGGCTGTCGGCGAGTTTTTCGAAAGCCTTTCCAGTTGCCTGATATTTTCGTAAAGATGCATGGCTCCGAAATGTTTCACAGGGGCAGCCATTTTGTGGGCATATTCAGCAACTTCATGCAGGTTTTCGTTTTTGAGTGCATTTTCAATTCCTGCAATTCCCGATTCCATCGATTTTAAAAAAAGCTGGACCATTTCAAGAAGAAACTTTTCGTCGCCGCCGGCCAGCCTGCTGAGTTCTGATAAATTTACGGGCTGAACGCCGGAATCGGTTTTATTTTGGCTGCGATTTTCACGAACCGCTGTTTCAATTGTTTCAAAAAGTTCTTTTTCAGAAAAAGGTTTGAACAGGATTCCGATCATTCCGGCATCGAAGCAGGTTTGTTTGTCGAATTGGTCGTTGGTTGCAGTAACCGCGATAACTTTAACCTGTTTGTTACACCGGGTAATTGTTTTTGAAGCTTCAAAACCATTCATACCTGGCATATTCAAGTCCATCAGAATTACGTCGAAGTGCCCGTTGCAGGCAGCTTCTGTAACCTCGTTTCCGTTTTTTGCTTCTTCAATCCGAATTCCCCACTTCTTAAAAATGTGCTTTAGTAAAAACCTGTTGTACTCCTCGTCGTCGGCAATTAAAACCGAAACTTGCCTTACGTACTGCGGTATTTCTGTAATTTCACTTTCGCGCGGTTCAATTGCTGACGGGTCGGCCAACGGAAACAAAAGATGAACCGTAACTACTGTTCCTTCGCCCGGTTTGCTTTTCAGGCTAATTTTACCGCCTTGCAATTCCACCAGTTTTTTTACAATCGGAAGTCCTAATCCTGTTCCGGGGTACTTCTTTCCACTGTTGTTTTCAAGTTGCACAAATTCATCAAAAACAAGGCTGAGGTTTTTTTCATCGATACCCACGCCAGTGTCAGCCACCTGAAATTCAAGTTCAAAATGATCTTCATCGCGGTTAAATCCGGTAACAAGGATGCTGACTTCACCTGATTCGGTAAATTTTATGGCGTTGCCGGTCAGGTTAATCACAATTTGTTTCAGCCGCAGCGGATCGCCCAGAAGTGCAGTGGGTGTTTCTCCTTCCCCCTGTAATTTGAGCAAAATTCCTTTTCCGGAAGCTTCGTTTTTCAGCAACGAATAAACCTCCTGAAAAATAGCAGCAGGTGAAAAAGCCACAGATTGAAAAGTTAATTTTTTGGATTGAATTTTTGTAAAATCAAGCGTATCGTTTACCACATTCCGCAAATGGCCGGCCGATTGATATACCACCGAAACCATTTCGGCTGTTTCGCTATCTAGTTTTTTATTGAGAATTTGCTCCGACAAACCATAAATTGCGTTTACCGGAGTTCGCAGTTCGTGGCTCACATTGGCGGCAAACTGTGCTTTTGCTAATGCCAGATTTTCAGCTTTCTCGCGGGCGTTCATCAATGTTACTCTTGTAATCCGAGCTTTTCTGAGGTAATTGAAAAGCACAAAAAGAGCAATTAGCAGCAGCAAAATTGCCGAGAAAATAAACTGGGCAATTCGTTTATAAGTAAGTTTGGCCAAGCGGTTGGCATCAGCGGTTTTTGCAAGAAAAGCAGTGGCTTCAGCTTTTTCGGCGTCGGCAGTCAACTGGCTTATTTGTTTTCCCAGCCAAACATTTTTTTCGAGCAACTGCGATTCCAATACATTTCGCTGTTTATTTTGCTGGTAAATTTTCCATTCAAGCTGCTGTATTTTTCTTTTGATTGTATTTTCCCCGGCCTGATTTTTCGAAACCGTTGAATCGGACAGGGGGTTATTCAGATTTTGCAATAAACCCGAAAACGCAGGAAAAATGTATCCGCTGGTTAAGTGCATATTAATAACGTTGTTCCAAAGCTCACCTTTTTGGCGGGTAAATTTCGAAAGTGAATCAATGAGTGCAAGACTAAAATATTCTTCCTTCTTCAGCATTTGGAGTGAATCCAGATTTTTAGAAATGCTGTCTTCAATGGCATAAAAATCGTCCAGATCATCATTGCTGTCGGTTAATACATAAAGTCGGGCACTGTGCTCCAGTGCTGTGAGGTCGGCCCCAATGTCTTTGATGAGAAAAAGCCGGTTATCGGGCAGGGCAGCCTGGTGAACGGAGTGCACAATGTTTGTAAGGCTTTTGTACGAAAAATAGCCAATGGTAACTACCACAACCCCAAGGGAAATGGCAACCAGCGTTATCAGTATTTCAATTCTGAATTTCGACATAGCAATTGTATCGGTTGTGCAGCAAATGAAACGAAAAAAGCGAAAGATTGTTTTGTAAGCTGATATTGAAGCTTAAAATCAAGCTGAGCTAATGTAATAAAAAAGTAAACAAGCTGACAGTAGTATCACCTCTCATTATTTGTGTTTACACAATCTTTTTTATACTACCTTAATATTTTCATTTCATGTGATGTCGTTTTACTCAAATTACCACTAACAACTCCGTAGGAGTTCGATTATGGTAGCAAAAACGACCATACACATCCCCAGTCAGCCGTTCAGGGCACCATCCCCGGAATTTTTGTATTCGGAAAAATGAAGACCGTAGAATCAAAAATCGTCACCCACTAAATGAAACTCCCCATTTTTCCCCGGTTTGTTATTTAACTGCTTTCTTCTTATTTTGCTGATGTAAAAACCGGATAGTAAAACAGCGGATGAAAGATAACCAATCAACGAATGAACTGAACTCTCTTTTTTTCCAATACCGCGAAAGACTAAAGGAACTTGAGGGAATAAACAGCACGGTGGCGTTGCTTAACCGCGATAAACCCCTCGAAGAGTCGTTGCAGGAAATTTGCAGCCTGATACCACAGGCTTACCAATATTCCGAGTTCACCTGCGTGCGTATTACCTATGACGAAAACACTTTTGTAAGCAGAAATTTCAGCGAAACACCCTGGCGGCAAAGCCAGTTATTCGAAGTTCCGGGCGGCAAACCGGGTTCGATAGAAGTTTTTTACCTGAAGGAATTCCCCACGCTCGACGAAGGCCCGTTTATGAAGGAAGAACGCAACCTTATCGACAATTTTGCCAGCCTAATTTCAGGGTCGCTGACGCGCGATTTGCTCCGAAAGCTCTTTCACCAAAATAGCGAACGGTTAAAAGAACTCCGGGGAATCAACAGGATAACCGACATCCTGAAAAAGGAAAACAACCTTGAAGAAGCGCTGAAAGCCATTTGTAACGCATTGCCCGAAGCATGGCAGCATACCAAATATACCGCCGCCCGCATTGTTTACGACAACAAAGTTTATACATCCGATTTCTTTTATAAAACTCGTTGGGTGCTGAAACAGGATTTCGAAACCCAGACCGGAAAAAAGGGAACCATCGAAGTGTATTACCTGAAAGATTTTCCGCTGCTTGATGAGGGCCCGTTTATGAAAGAAGAACGCAACCTGCTCAACCACCTAGCCGACATTATTTCAGGGGTGGCAGCCAAAAAACTGCTTAACCGGCTGATGGTGGACAATACCGAACGACTGAAAGAACTCGATGCCATTAACAAAACCACCGCAATTATTTCGGCAAGGAAAAGCATGGAGGAAACACTGCTGGAAATCTGCGCGATGTTGCCCGGTTCGTGGCAGTACCCCGATGACACGGTGGCACGCATCACTTTTGAAGATATTTCGGTGGTAAGCCAGCCGTTTAAAGAAACGCTGTGGCGGCAGGCCGAACCATTTGTCACCATTGATAACAAAAAAGGGTGGATTGAAATTTTTTACCTGCGCGAGTATCCCCGTTTGGACGAAGGGCCGTTTCTGAAAGAAGAACGCAACCTGATAGTAAACATCGCCCAGCTGATTGCCGGTTACATCAACAATTTTATTGGCCGCGACATGTTGAACAAACAGGTACAGACCGGAATTCAGGATGTAAAAAGCGCTGGCGACCGCGATTCGCTTTTCAAAAACAGCAAACCGCTGCAACAGTATTTCAACACGCCAACCGTGGATAAGTATATTTATCTCGACATGATGAAGTACAAGGTAAAGGAGATTCTTTTTGTCGCCACTTTTTATGATGCTTTTATTCTTGAGAATGAGGATGCATTTTTTGAACATTTCATGGGCGAGATATACCAGTACAGCCTGTTTTCGCTACCGCGCATCACTGCTGTTTCGGCCGATGATCAAGCCATCGGGCTGGCTCAGTCGGCCCGGTTCGATTTTGTAATTATCATGGTTGGCGACGATGAGAAATCGCCCGTCGAAGTGGCACAGCAAATTAAACTGCTCCGCCCCGACCTGCAAATTTATCTGCTCCTCAACAAAAAAGCCAACATTACTTATTTCAGTTCGCTGGCCAACACAACGCGATATCTCGATAAATTGTACATGTGGCATGGCGATTCGCAAATCTTTTTTGCGATTGTAAAATCGGTTGAAGACCGCATTAATGTGGAGAACGATACCAACGTGGGGCTGGTGCGGGTGATTCTGCTCATCGAAGATTCGCCTTTGTATTATTCGAAATACCTTTCGGTGTTATACTCCATTGTTTTCGGGCATATCCAGAAACTCATCGCTTCTGAAAAAAACGAACTCGAGAAAATTTCGAAGATGCGGTCGCGCCCCAAAATATTGCTGGCCACCAATTACGAAGAGGCCATGTACATTTATAACAAGTACCGCAATTTTATGCAGTGTGTGATTGCCGACGTAGAGTTTGAAAAGAACGGGGTGAACAACAAAACCGCGGGTTTTGCCTTCACACAGTATGTAAAATCGCAGGACAGCGAACTGCCGGTATTGTTGCAGTCGTCGGAAAAGCGTAACATGGCGAAGGCAAAAAATATGGGCGTTGGGTTTCTTGACAAAAATTCGGAAAACCTGGCGGGCGAACTCACCAATTTTATCATCGACAATATCGGTTTTGGCGATTTTGTATTCCGCGACGAAAACAACCGGGAAATTGCTGTGGCCACCAACCTGCGCGAGTTTGAGACATTGTTGCTCACAGTTCCCGGCGAATCGTTGTTGTACCATGGCCGGAAAAACCATTTTTCGTTCTGGCTGATGGCGCGTGGCGAAATTCATATCGCCAAAATTCTGAACCCCATCCGCACGATGGAAAACGAAGACCCCGAAAAAGTACGAAGTGTGCTGCTTCACACCATTGATAAGGCTCGCGAAGATAAAAAACGCGGCAGGGTACTCAGTTTCGACGACTCGTTTGATTTTACCGAGAAAAATATTGTTTCGCTGTTCAGCGGTTCGCTGGGTGGAAAAGGGCGCGGACTTGCCTTTATCAATACCTTAATTTACAACCTCGATTTTTCGGAATATACAAACGACATTAATATCCGAACGCCAATAACGGCGGTAATCGGCACCGACGAGTTTGTGCATTTTATGCAGCGCAACCAGCTTTTCGACAAGATTTACAAGGAGAAAAACTTTGAAAAAACAAAAGCGATGTTTATGGCCGGTACGCTGAGCCACAGACTCATAAAAAGGCTTAAAGTGTTTATCAACCAGATAAGAAAACCCATTGCGGTGCGCTCATCGAGTTTGTTTGAGGATTCGCTGTCGCATCCGTTTGCCGGCATTTTTGACACGTACATCATCCCGAACAATCAATCCGATGAAGAGCAGCGTCTCGAATCGCTTGTAACGGCCATCAAACTTGTTTTTGCTTCGGTGTTTTCGCCACAGGCCCGTACCTATTTCAGGGCGGTGCACCACCGGATTGAAGAAGAAAAAATGGCGGTTATTCTGCAGGAACTTGTGGGCGATTTTCACGACCATTATTATTATCCGCACATCAGCGGTACCGCGCAGAGCTACAATTTTTACCCGGTTTCGCACATGAGTCCCGAGGATGGTTTTGCCGTTATCGCCCTCGGGCTGGGAACTTATGTGGTTGAAGGCGGACGGGCTTTCAGGTTTTCTCCGCGCTATCCACAAACCGATGTGATTTCGTTGAAAGATCTGCTGAAAACCACACAAGTAAAGTTTTTTGCCGTGGATATGAGTATTTCCGACATCGATTATATGAAACACGGCGACAAGGCTGCGCTTGTTTCGCTCGATATTTCGGAAGCCGAAAAACACGACACCATCCGTCATTGTGTTTCGGTATATAACCCAGATAACGATTGCCTGATTCCGGGAGTCAATACCCGCGGGCCGCGGGTGATGAATTTTGCCAACATCCTGAATTATGAATACATTCCGCTGAGCCGTACTATCGATGTGATTCTGAACACAGTAAAAGAAGCATTAGGGAAACCGGTGGAAATTGAATTTGCGGTTGACCTGAACTGCGACGAACAGGGAAAAGCCTCGTTTTATCTTTTGCAGATAAAACCGCTGATAGGCAATCAGCTCAGTTTCGACATTGACCCCGACCGCGTTGATCCCGACAAAGTGATTTTGTACAGTGAAGCAACTATGGGGAACGGAAAAATCGACTACCTCACTGACGTAATTTACATGGACACCGACCTCTTCAACAAACTGAAAACACTGGAAATGGCCGAGGAAATAGAGTATCTCAACCGGATTATGCTCAACCAGAACCGGCAGTACATCCTCATCGGGCCAGGGCGTTGGGGAACGCAGGATAAAACTGTGGGGATTCCGGTGGTGTGGCCGCAAATTTGCAATGCCAAAATTATTATCGAATTAGGGTTGCCCGATTTTCCGCTCGATGCCTCACTCGGTTCGCATTTCTTTCACAATGTCACGTCCATGAACATCGGGTATTTTTCGGTGCAGCATGGTCATTCGGTGAATTATATTTGCCAGGACAAACTGAAAGGTAAAGAGATTGTGCATAAAACCAGCTATTTCAAACATATCAGGTTCGAAAAACCGCTGACAGTGCTCATGGATGGCCGTAAACGAAAATCAATCATCATTGAAAACCTGTGAATATGATTGCTGTTGCCCTGCTCGATTTACAAAGTCCCCTGCTGCTTGAAAGTCATGCTTCGTTGCTTTCGGCAAAAGAGGATATTTCGGTGACCGGGCAGTTCAGCCGTGTCAGCGATTTTATCAGGGCTTCGCGAACAGTGACGATAAACGTGCTGATTATTCACCTGCATAAATTTCATTCCGAAGAAATCGACCTCATCAAAAAAATCAGCAGCGAAATGTCGCGCATCAAAGTGCTGGTAATCTCAATGGAAAACGATGAACGTGCGGTTTACGAATCGATACGCGCCGGGGCAAAAGGGCTGCTCACCAAAAACGACACGGCCGGCGAGGTGGTGATGGCAATTTATTCGCTCCGCAATGGGTACGATTATTTCACCAAACCCATTTCGGAGATATTGCTGAACAATTACATCCGCCAACTTGACGAATCGGGCTCTGGAAATCTGAGTAAGCGCGAAATTGAAATCATCCGTTTCTGGGGCGAAGGGCTTTCGAATCCCGAAATTGCCGAGAGGATGAATATCAGCACCCGAACTGTGGAATCACACAAAAACCACATCATGCAAAAGCTGAACTTCAAAACCAATATCGACCTGCTGAAATTTGCCATTAAAAACAACCTGATTGAAATTTAAAGAGAAATAAAGCCACAAACCTGATTAGTAGCTCAAGGGAAAATCAGGCCACAGATTCACAGATTGAGATTTGATATTGTTTAACTAATGTAAAGTTATCCGTACCAAATTACAAACACCCTTCGACTACGCTCAGGGTGACTGTCTCCCTGAGTTGCAACCCAATTTTTATTGGGCACAATGTGAAGATGACAGAAAGCTGCATCAACGCTGTCATTTCGACGAGTTCGCGAGGAGAAATCTCTTCGAACAAACAGACCTCTCCTATCGTCGAGGTGACAGCAAAAAGAATCTGTCATTGGCAGCGTAGTCGAAGTCTGTTCAAACTAACTAAACAACAATGATTTGAAAATTCAGTTTTTAACCTCCTGTTAACATTCCGGGTTCATCCGAAAATTTTTTATCAGTAAAACACGTAATTCACAGGGAGCGACTGCTAATTCATTCAGATTAAAAACGCAGAACCTTATTTTTAAACCGGTTATCAGTTCTCTGGCAACAAAATCAGAATTACTAACAACAAAAAAGAATAACTATGGCAAATGTATTCGAAGTAAAAGTGAACGACTTTATGGCAAAACTGATTGCCCGGAACCCACATGAATATGAGTTTCACCAAGCAGTTCAGGAAGTGGTTGAATCGGTGATGCCGTTCATCGAAGAAAATCCGCAGTACAAACAGGCAAAAATTCTTGAACGTGTTTCTGAACCCGAACGCATTATCATGTTCCGTGTTCCCTGGCAGGACGACAAAGGCGAAATTCAGGTAAACAAAGGTTACCGCATCGAAATGAACAGCGCCATTGGTCCGTACAAAGGGGGTCTGCGCTTTCACCCAACCGTAAATCTGGGTGTATTGAAATTTCTTGCTTTCGAGCAGGTTTTTAAAAACAGTCTTACCACATTGCCGATGGGTGGTGGAAAAGGTGGTTCCGATTTCGACCCGAAAGGAAAATCGAATAACGAAGTGATGCGTTTCTGCCAGAGTTTTATGACCGAACTACAACGTCACATTGGTCCGAACACAGATGTTCCGGCAGGTGATATTGGCGTGGGTGGCCGCGAAATCGGGTACATGTTTGGACAGTACAAAAGATTGCGCAATGAATTCACAGGCGTTTTAACCGGAAAAGGGATTGAGTGGGGCGGCAGCCTTATCAGACCCGAAGCAACCGGTTACGGGACCGTTTATTTTGCCGAGGAAATGCTGAAAATGCGTGGCATGGATTTTAACGGCAAAATTGTGTCGGTTTCGGGTTCGGGCAACGTGGCACAATATGCCGTAGAAAAAGTAAATATGTTAGGCGGGAAAGTGGTGACCCTTTCCGATTCCAACGGTTTTATTTATGATGCTGACGGTATTGACGACGAAAAACTGAATTTTGTGCTTGAACTGAAAAACATCAAACGTGGCAGGATTCAGGAATACTGCGACAAATATCCGAATGCAAAATATTACGAAGGACAGCGGCCGTGGGGTATCAAATGCGACATTGCGCTGCCTTGCGCCACACAGAACGAGCTAAACGAAGAAGAGGCAAAAATGCTGGTTAAAAACGGGTGTTATCTTGTAGCCGAAGGCGCAAACATGCCATCGACACCCGAAGCCATTGAAGTTTTCCTGCAATTGAAAATTATGTATGCCCCCGGAAAAGCATCGAATGCCGGCGGCGTGGCTACTTCGGGCCTTGAAATGACACAGAACTCCATGCGTTTGCCATGGTCGCGCGAAGAAGTGGATGCAAGGCTTCACCAGATTATGATTGACATTCACAGCACTTGCGTAAAATATGGCCAACAGGGCGACTACATTAACTATGTAAAAGGTGCCAACATCGGTGGTTTTATCAAAGTTGCCGATGCGATGATTGCCCAAGGACTTGTGTAAATTTCGGGAACAGTTTTATCGTAACTGCATAGCAGATAGTCAAACTTAAACAGCAAAAAGAGGCATCCGGGTGGGTGCCTCTTTATTGTTTATATGGATTTCTTCACCTTCTATTCTGAAAAAATAAAGTTAGAGAAATGCCTCCAGATACCTACTTTGGTTACTTTGGCATAAGTTCCCCAACCTCTTTTCATCCAGTGCCCTAAAAACGGCATTGGGATAATAAACGATTTGTTCGTGTTTCTGAACACAAAAGCAGCGCCGTTTCCTGTGTCCATCACACAAAGAATGTGGGGCGATTCGTGGTAGTGTTTTTTTGTACCACTTCCAGTTTCGGTAACCAAAATGTTGTACGCAGCAATCCTTCCCATTAATTCGGCCACATGCCCTTGTTTGGCAATCCACTCGGGGCCTTCCATGTGCGAAATATCGCCGATTGCATACACATTCTCAATACCTTCAACCTGGCAGTTTGTATCGATTTTTACAAACCCTGCTTCGGTTAAAGGCAGGTCGCTGGCCTGCAAAACCTGGTGGCCTGCCGATGCGGGAATAAACAAAGTGAGGTCGGATTCGAGTTTTGAACCATCTTCAAAAACCACTGCTCCCGGCTCAAATTCGGTGATTTTTTTGCCAAAGCGTTTTGCTATTTTATTTTGAGCGAACATTTTATCGAGCATGGGCAACGCACCTTTTCCCATCTTTGCCCCCGGCTCATCCATAGGTGCAAAAAATGTAAGGTCGAAATGCTGCCTGATTTTCTTTTTCTTCAGCAGGTTGTGAATATTGAAAATAAGTTCGAAAGCAGGTCCGCCGCGCACAGCCGATTTATCTTTTGGGTTGCCGCCAAAACCGATGGCAATTTTTCCACGGCCTTTCTGAATTAACGCATCAATACCATCGCGGATGGCAACGGCAACTTCAGGTTTTCCGCAAATCGACAACGTATTTTCCAAACCTTTGTGTTTCATTTTATCGGCGCCAAAAGCCACAACCAGGTAATCGTAACTCAATGTCTGGACGGCACAAACCACTTGTTTTTCAGCAGCATGAATTTCCTTTACCGTGTCAATAATGATTTCGAAAGGATATTTTTTCTGAATTTTAGTCAGTGGTACTTTTACCTCATCGATTTCCTTGATACGCACCGGAACCCAGATGGAAATCGGGTAGAGGTACAGAAAGTCGCGGTCGGAAACGAGTGTTACTTTAAATTTTCCGCTTTTTTGCAACTGAATGGCGGTTTGAATACCTGCAAACCCGCCGCCTAAGATTAAAACGTGCTTCATTTTATTTCAACCAATTATATACAATTAAAATAAGCTGAATTTAAAATTCATGAAGCGAAGTATTTCTTCAACTTCAAGCGAGACACGCTCAATAATCGTTTCAGTTTCGCCACCAAATAGTTTACCCATTACTGCACCATTTGCAGTGGACATGTACACCTGTCCATCAGATTTTTCATATACGGCAAAAGCCTTTGGCATCATTGCTCCCAGGGGTTTGCGGTCATCATCCATCAACATTTCCGATGCATATTTACCACTGCAATACTTGATGACGGTGTATTTACCAATGGGTTTTCCGCCATTTTCAATCACCTCTTTATTCATGTCGTAAACAGTAACAATGTGCCATTCGGGCATTGAATTAACCCGGTTCACAATCGTTTCAACTGTTTTTTCATAATCGTACGGGCTTTTCATTTCTTTAATCATCATTCGGCCAGCCGAAAGGTTAATTGCAATTCCGGTAAAAATTATACCGATTAACAATCCAAATACGGCAAATACAATAGCTATTAATTTTGTTTTCATCTCATTATAATTGTTAATTATTAAAGGTATTCGATGTAACTCCCATGAAAATTATATTGTGCTTTTGTGTGAATAAATTTTATTCATGGTCGTTTCATCAGAACTTATTTTAAAAAAATTCAACTTTGTTATTCTTCTTTAATACAGATTTCACCCTTTTGCATGTTCTTTACGGTGTACCATGCCACAATTAAAATAGAGGCTATAGCGCTCAGCAGTATAACCCAGGCCATTAATTTAAAAAACACATAATGTGTTACCTGAAAAGCTACGGCAGAAGCAATTGAAGAGGCTGCCAACGGAAAAGTAAATGCCCACCACGACATAAAATATTTAAGCTGGATAAAACTTTTATACATTACTACCAGTAGCGTAATGAAAAAGTAGGTCATTAGCAGCAGAAAAACAGAGAAAGTGTCCCAGCTCGCCGCAATGCGCATGTAAGCGATAAATCCGACTGCCGGAGGTGCAAGCAAAATAAAGAATGTTGGGATAAATTTTTCAGGCATCTGCACATGAAAAATAGCCCGGTAAAGAAAAATGGTAAAGAGCACAATCCAGAAAAAGAAACCAACTGCATAATAGAAGTAGGATAATATTACCGGGGCAAAATCGACTCCGCTTACCGGAATAAGAATGTTACCAACAACGGGAATAAACCAAGCAGGGTTAAAATGGTGTATTTCAAAATTATGCTGAATCCAGAAGCTGATGGTTTTAAACATGAAAACAGTGTGAAGTACAACCCCCAGCCACCAAAGAGCAATGGACAGAATGGGATAATACGTATAAAATGCAATTGAAAGCAAAAGCAACGAAATACTTATTGATGAAAAAAAGTTTATCCTGATTCGGTGTCGAAAATCGGCTTTAGCTTCTTCGGGAAATAAGGCAATTTTCAACCCGTACAATACACTAATCACAACGAATAATGCAAGTACAGTAAAAATTGAAATATCATAGAAAATACGCGGGAGCCATTGAAGGTGGTAAAACTTACCAAAGGCAATGGTCAAACCGGTAAGCCCCATTACCACCGCAAAGCTCGTAATAGGGAAAAAATTAATTTTTTGTCTCATTGTTCCATTAATTTTTGATTTTATTTTCAGTCATATCATTATTTATTAATATTTTATAAAAATCACTTTCATGGCAACCCTGCAATTCATTTACTCTTTCACCTTTTTCAAAAAGCAGTAAAGTTGGCTCGGTATTTACCCCAAAGTTTTTATTTGCATCTTTGCACTGACTGATATCGGCAATAAAAACCGCGATAGTCTGATTCAGATACATGGCTTCGGAAATCTTCCGGAAGGCACATCTTGAAGTCTCATTTTCAGGATTATGAATTAATAAGGCAACACGGTCGTGCCTTTCCATCTTGTGCTGAAAATCGGTAAAAGAAAAAACGTTTTGCATAGGTTTAATTTTTAAAAGTTGATTTCAATATTTATCTGTAACGCATCATTTGCATGATTCCGCCGCCATTTTTTACATTGGTAAATCCCATCTGCATCAGTCCACGCTGTGCATATGCCGAGCGTGCCCCCGAAGCACAGTAAAGTGTGATTTCCCTCGATTTGGGTCCCAGCTCGTCGATTCTCAGGTGCAATTCATCCAAGGGGATATTAATTGCACCCGGATATGCACCATCATAAAACTCTTCTGAGGTACGCACATCAACAACAAGAGGCGTGTTTGATTGTGCTGCTGAAGCAGGTTTTGCGTTGCGGCGTGCCATCATTGAATTGATTCCGCCGCCGTTTTTCACGTTATGATAACCCAGGTTCATTAAAACCTGTTGCGCATAAGCCGAACGGGCACCGGTAGCACAATACACCACAATTTCGCGCGACGGGTTATTTCCAAGTTCTTCGTAACGATGCATCAGTTCGTCGAGCGGAATATTGACTGCATCGGGATAAGCACCATATTCAAACTCTTCCTCTGTACGTACATCCACCACAATCAGCGAACTGAAATCTTTGGCTTTCTCAACTGTTTTATCTTCTGTCTTTTTGATTTCATCTTCAATCGATTTTTTCTCAACCGGCAACAGGTCTATTTGGATATTGTTAAAACCAACAGCTCTTTCGTGACGTTGTAAAGAAATATGGCCGCCCGAAATATTAATCACATTTTGATATCCGGCGCCAATCAAAGTGCGTAATGCCTGATGTCCTTTTTTCCCGGTTTCATCGTAAATAATTACCATGCGGTTTGCCGGAACGGTATTGATATGTTCGGTTAAAAGTTCAAGAGGTAAATGAATTGCCCTGTTGATATGGCTTTTTTCGAAAGCAAATACATCACGTACATCGACAAATACTGGGTTTTTGCCTGCAACAAAAGCGTCGAGCTCGGTGGTGGTTACCGACGGGCTGAATCCCGAAATCCGGTTTTCGGCGGCATAAGCAGCCATGTTCATGGCATCGTTGGCAGTGCCAATGGGTGGCGAGTAGGCAAAATCGATATCGGCCAAATCGGCAACGGTTAGTTTAGCTGCTGTTGCAGTTGCAATTACATCGAGGCGTTTGTCGGCACCTTTGTAACCTGCTGCCTGTCCGCCCAAGATAACGCCGGTTTTGCGGTCGTACACCAACATGGCGGTTACAGTTTCGGCGCCGGGGTAGTATGAAGTATGATGTTCTTTATGCACAACCACTGCATCGGCATCGAATCCTGCAGCGCGGGCTTGTTTCAGCGAGAAACCTGTGATTCCGGCCACAGCTTCGAAAACGCGCACCACTGATGTGCCGATGGAACCTTTGTAAGCGTGGTTTCCGCCCAAAGCATTTTCGGCAGCAATTCGTCCCTGGCGGTTTGCAGGCCCTGCAAGTGGAATACGTACTTTTTTGCCATGAACCCGATGTTCTATTTCAACCATGTCACCGGCTGCAAAAATATCAGGGTCCGAAGTCTGCAACAATTCGTTTACCAGTAATCCGCCGGCTTCGCCAATTTCGAGGCCTGCATCTTTTGCCAGTTGTAAGGTCGGGCGAACCCCGATTGAAAGCAACACCATTTCGGCATCAAGCACCTTTCCGTTATTCAGTTTAACCGAACGCGGACTGATTTCGGTAACACCGGCATTTGTATGAATTCCAACGCCATACGAAAGCATTTCGGTTTCAACAAAACCGGCTGTTTCGGGCTCCATAATGGCCATTACGTGCGGCATCATTTCAACAACATTCACTTTCAAGCCTCTTTTTACAAGGGCTTCCACCATTTCGAGGCCGATAAAACCACCTCCCACAACCACAGCATTTTTGGGTTTTCTTTCTTCGAGGTGGGCCGAGATTTTGTCCATATCTTCCAATGTCCACAAAGTGAAAACATGGTCAAGGCCGGCACCTGGCAAAGATGGAGCAATTGGGCGTCCGCCCTGGGCAAGAATTAATTTTGTGTATTCAAATGTTTTCTGTTCGCCGCTGCGGGTGTCGAGGGCTTTTATTTTATGAGCGGTTCTGTCGATAGCCGAAACGACTGTGTGGGTGTGTACATCCACATCGTATTGTTCGTTAAAACTTTCGGGACTTTGTAAAATCAGCTTCGAACGGCTTTTGATATCGCCGCCAATGTAGTACGGTAAACCGCAGTTCGCAAACGAAATGTCGGGCCCGGCTTCGAGCATTGTAATTTTCGCGTTTGGGGAAATACGGCGCGCTTTGGCTGCAGCGGTTGCACCTGCTGCAACTCCTCCTATGATTAAAATCTTTTCCATAATTAATATTTTTCTGTTTCTGTTTTTTTGTTTTTATGTATTATGCATTCACTGCTTCAGCAAATTCGTGTTCCAGAATTTCAATTACCTGTTCTTTGGTTTGCAGGCCGACAGTTGCTTTCACCACTTCGCCCTGTTTAAAATAAACTGTTACGGGAAACCCTGAAAATCCCTGAACTTCGGGAAGAGATTTGATGATTTCCGATTCGGGATTGTCAAATTCCATATCAAAAAACTTCACCTGTTTATAAACAGGTTCAAGGTCTTCAGCAATCCGGTACACCGGGATGCTGAAAGGCCCCATTCGTCCGCAGATAATCATCACATTTTCGTTTTCGTTGATGATTCTGGCGCAATCGGCAGCAGTTTCAATATGTTTTAAATTGGTGTACAACATGAAAATTTTCTATTTAAAAATCACGCTGCAAAAATACCTCCCCTTATTCGGGGTCTAAAGTTTTCAGGGTTGAACGACATCGGACACTGAGTTGAACTGCGACAACTTTTTAATTGATGTGGAACCAACGCGATGGTTTGTTATGCTCAAGAATTTTATATAAAAAATAAAGTCGCAGTTGAGGACAAATAAAAGATTATGCATCATTTGAATACTGAAGATAATACAAAAAATTATGATTGGATTAATTACAAATAATTAGCATTTTATAGTTGGTTTTATTACAAATAGAGATATTTTTATGATTGGATTTATTACAAAATAAATTTCAAATCATATGTATTACAGGAATATACTGTCGAAGTTTGATGAATGGTCAGAATTATCCGACCGTAAGCCGTTGGTGCTTCGTGGTGCAAGGCAAGTTGGTAAAACCACACTTGTAAATATGTTTGCCCAAAAGTTTGAAACTTTCATTTCTCTAAATCTCGAGAAGCCAGAAGAAAAATCGCTTTTTGAGGGGAATCATTCGTTTCAGATTATTCTTGATGCTATTTTTTTTACAAAGAAAAAAAGCAGAACAGACAGGAGTACCCTGATTTTTATTGACGAGATTCAAAATTCTCCAAAAGCCGTTACCTTGTTACGTTATTTTTACGAGGAGGCACCCGGTATTCATGTAATAGCAGCAGGCTCGCTGCTCGAAACACTTATCGACAGGCAAATCTCGTTTCCGGTGGGAAGAGTTGAATATCTCGCTGTACGACCTTGTTCGTTTGATGAATTTTTGGGAGCCACAGGCGAACAAATTGCGCAGGATGTATTACGAAATTGGCCAATACCCGAATTTGCCCATAGCCGGTTAATGTTGTTGTTTAACCGTTTTGCGCTTATCGGGGGTATGCCTGCTGTAATTGCCAAATATGTGCAAAATGCTGATATTATGGCATTAAGCCGTATATACCGCAGCTTGTTGACGGGTTATACCGATGATGTTGAAAAATATGCGCCACGCAATAGTGCGGTTCAGCACATCAGGCATATTTTGCGTACGGGGTTTGCACATGGCTGTCAACGTATTCGTTTCGAGCGTTTTGGCGCATCGGAATACCGTTCGCGCGAAATGGCAGAGGCGTTTCGCATTCTCGAAAAGGCGATGCTTGTTGAACTTGTTTATCCAACAATAACAACACAAGTTCCGGGGTTTCCCGATTTCAAAAAATCGCCACGCCTGCACTGGCTCGACACGGGCTTACTTAATTTTGCTGCCGGAATACAAGCAGAAGTATTTGGTGCAGCAGATATTCAATCAGCATGGCGTGGAAAGGTTGCAGAACACATTGTTGGTCAGGAACTAATTTCGGAGAACTACGATGTTTTATACCACCGTAACTTTTGGGTGCGTGAAGCAAAAAATTCAAATGCGGAAGTCGATTACCTTTTTCAATTTAAAAACCATATGATTCCTGTTGAAGTTAAATCGGATGCAGGAACTACGCTAAAATCGCTCCATTTATTTATGGATTCAGCGCCGCATGATGTGGCAGTGAGGGTTTGGGCTAAACCTTTTGCAGTTGACGAATTACAAACTCCCGGTGGAAAACAATTTTGCCTTGTTAATATTCCCTTTTACCTGGTTTCGCAAACCGAAAAAATACTTGAACGCTTTTTAGCAACATAAACTATTTCCAATAACCCACAGGTGGAGTTTGATTCAATAGCGTTTAAAACTAAATTTGTAGCTCAAATTCAGGAAAATAAATTTTATGAAGCCAATTCTTGAAACCGACCTTGAGTTTATTTGCGATATTCAGGCGCCCTGTTTTCAGCTGCTTTCGCTTGAAGAGGCCAATTTGGTGAGTACCAGCAAAACCCAGGTTTTGTTTCGCAAAGGCGACAACCTGACCAAACAGGGAGCTTTTGCATCGTACGCTTTGTTTGTAATAAAAGGTCTGGCAAAACAATATATTGAGGGCGACGGCACAAAAAACCACAACCTGAGAATTATTCAGCCCGGCGAATTTGTAGGGCTTTCAGCTGTGTTTAACAAAAACACATTCAATTACTCGTCGATTGCAATTACCGATTGTCAGGTTTTTCTTGTCGAAAAAGATGCTATTGTATCCGTTGTTCAGCAAAACGGACAATTCGCTTTTAACATGATTCAGCGGTATTGTGGCCAGAACTCCAATCTTTTCGATACGTTGCGCACTGTATTGTACAAACAAATGAACGGAAGAATGGCCGACACGCTCTTGTACCTCGACAGTCTGAAATTTCAATACCACGATATTTTTCAACTCCTTTCGCGAAAGGACATGGCTGAATTTGCAGGCATTTCGACCGAAAGCGCGGTGAAACTGCTGAAAAGCTTTGAAAAAGATGGTTTAATTGAACTCCAGGAAAAAGATATTGTGCTGGTGAATTCCGCGGGCTTGCAGGAAATCAGTAAGAAGGGGTAAATTTTTACTTCAGGTTGTAGATGTTTTTTAAAAAATACAGGCTAACAAAAAAGGCCGGAATTGCTTCCAGCCTCAAACTAATTAATTAATTAAACCAAACTATTTCTGTATGTATTACTTCCAAATGTTATTTTCTGTCATCCAGCTTTCGAGGGTTAAAGCTGCTTCATAACACAATTCGTTTTTGTTCCATGTTTCCTCGCTTGTCATCCAGCTTTCAAGTTCTAATCCGGCTTCTGTTACTTCTTCTAATCCAAGTTCAGAACTCCAGGTTACTTCATTTGTCATCCAGTTCTCGACTTCCAGGCTATTTTCTGTTGCTTCGTGAAACCTGTTGTGCCTGCACAAATTTTTGTGCCATATTGTTTCGTCAGTCATCCAGTTTTCCAGTTGAAGTGTAGTTTCAATGTTTTCATTTATTGAGGCAATTCTTTCAGTTCCTTCTGCTTTCACATTTACGACCAATAATAGGAGAGCGATAAATGTTGCTGTTGCTAATTGTTTCATTGTTGTAAATTTTAATTTGATTCAAAACTAAGCACTGATTTTCAGCCAGTAAAATGAAATAGATGGAATGCCCGATTTTACCGACTAAACGACAGATATTACCGTTTCGTTATCTGTCATCAGAATTGGGTTTGCATCGAATCAGAGATTAAAAACAGCGGAAATCAGCATTTGTTGGCTTTGAATGCATGAAACGAAAAGATTGATGATTTCAGAAAATTAAACGTAATTATTCAGTTTCATGTTTGTTTGAGTTTCCGTTTAGCCAATGTAATGTACTGTAATAACTTAATGCTGATCCCAAATTTCACAACTGAATATGAAGAAATGCTGCAAATTTTACTGCCGGCTGAAAAACAAAAAAAGCCTGAAATCATTGATTTCAGGCTTTTTCGTTAATTCTGGTTGTCTATCCAGCTC
>DYSZ01000065.1 GCA_020726265.1 Draconibacterium orientale | reverse complement strand
CGAGCCAATCGGAATATTCAGCATAATTGGTAACAGCAATTGCCACAAGATAAGTGGCGATGGGATGCCGGTGTTTCCAGTTCATTGTGCGCAACCCTGCGGTTACAGTCTCCGAAACCAGCTTTCCATTGCTGGCAGTTCGGTAAATTTCGGGCGTTGTTACAATTATATCAATGGAGTCGATTTTATCAACCAACGATTGCTTGCACGGCCACCATTCCATAGCACCGTAAGGTTCAGATAGGGTCCACAGTGCAGGCGTACCTGCATGACTGTTTGCTGCAAAAGAGCCAAATCCCGAAATCCTGGGTTCAGGCTCACCATGATAAAAAACCTGCACCGAATCAGTTTCGTTTTGTGCAAGCGGACTGATTTTAATTGCCAGTTTATCGTTTATGTGTGTAAACACAATTTGCTGTCGGCTTTGCAAAACCGAATCGACAACCATTCCTGATTTCAGATCGAATTCGACAACTGAAAGTTGTTGGAGACGACTAGTAAACCATGAAGTTACGTCGCCCTGAATATATTTCACGCCCGGGTCAACCTGCCATTGCAACCGCTGGTAAACCAAATTATAATCAGCATAAGTCTGATTTTCGATGAATGCTGATTTCAGCAAAAACTTTTGACGCTCCTGCAACGCCATTTTATCAATAAAATCAGCATCGGGTTGTTGGGCAAAAGCGCCTAAAACAGCCGATACAAAAAACATTATACAAAGAAGAATATTCTTAACCATATCCACATATAGTAAAATTGGAAACTTTAATATTTCCGGGTTTGTTACAGAAAATTACAACAATAAACCAGGTATCACCGAGAGTATCAATCATGATAAAACCTGAATCGCTTATTGAACCAACATATGAAAGGCTGCGATGTAAATATTATCGACTTTATTCCAGTGTAAATTCTTCGGAAAGTGATGCATCTGAATTTCCTCCAACAAAAACATGAAACTCTCCCGGCTCAGCAAATAACTGTAAATCCTGATGGTAAAACGCCAGGTCGTTTGCCGAAAGTTTGAAAGTTACAGTTTCGGTTGTGCCTTTTTTTATGAAAATCTTTTTGAATCCTTTCAATTCTTTTAAAGGCCGCGTTACCGAAGCCACCACATCGCGCACATACAACTGTACAACTTCTTCTCCGTCGTAATTGCCTGTATTTTTTACATCAACCGAAATTTCGATTTCTTCATTTCCAGCAATGCTTTCTTTGCTGAGTTTAAGATTTTTATATTCGAAATTTGTATAACTCAACCCGTAACCAAATGCAAAAAGTGGCGAATTTTCAACATCGAGATAATTTGACCTAAACTTGGCAAACACTTCACCAGCCTGCGGACGACCAGTGTTTCTCCGGCTGTAATACACCGGGATTTGTCCCACATTTCGCGGAAAACTGGCTGTGAGTTTTCCTGAAGGATTGGTGTCACCAAAAACAACATCGGCAATGGCATTTCCGGCTTCCACTCCGGGGTGACCGGTAAAAAGTATGGCATCGGCAAGTTCAGTTTCTTCAGGAATATCCAACGGACGGCCACTAATAACTACAACCGTCAACGGTTTTCCGGTGGCTGCCAGCGCACGAACCAGTTTTTTCTGGCTTTCGGGTATTGTGATATCCGAGCGGCTTGATGATTCTCCGCTCATTTCGGTGGCTTCGCCAATCACTGCCACAACAATGTCGGCACTTTGTGCAGCAGCTACAGCTTCTTTCAACAGAGTTTCAGCGGGGCGTTCATCAATTTCTATTCTCGGTCCAAAAACATTAATTTTTACGGCAAATTCTGGGTCGTCGGAAATATTGGCACCTTTGGCAAATACAATTTTTGCGTTTTCGCCGGCCACTATTTTTATTCCTTCGAGAACAGTAACTGCGAGCTGCGGATTGCCGGTAGGCGCCCATGTTCCGAGCATGTTGTTGCGACTGTCGGCCAACGGCCCAATCAACGCCACAGTTCCCGATTTTTTCAGCGGTAAAACTCCAGCCTCATTTTTCAAAAGAACCATTGAATGTGCAGCTGCTTCGCGCGCAACAGCACGGTTTTCATCTGAAAGAATATCTTTTGCAGGACGTGCATCATCAAAATACCGGTACGGATCGTCAAACAAACCCAGTTTGTATTTGGCTTCCAAAACGCGGCGACAAGCATTGTCAATTGCGGCTTTAGTAACGTTTCCCTCGTTCAGCGATTTTTCGAGTGTGGTCAGAAATCCTTCGCCAACCATGTCCATGTCGAGGCCGGCGTTAAGTGCCAGCGCCGAAACAGCCTGCAAATCGCCCATACCGTGGTCAATCATTTCGTTTACCGAAGTATAATCTGAAACCACAAATCCATCAAACCCCCACTGTTCGCGGAGCAATTCGGTAAGCAACCAGTGGTTTCCTGTAGCCGGAACACCATCCACATCGTTAAACGACGACATTACACAACCCGCTCCCGCGTCAATGGCCGCTTTGTAGGGCGGCAGGTATTCGTTATACATTTTCATGCGGCTCATATCAACCGAGTTGTAATCGCGGCCAGCTTCGGGAGCCCCGTACAAAGCAAAATGTTTCACCGTCGCCATCATCGTGTGCGGGGCTTTTAAATCGTTTTGCTGATACCCTTTTACCATAGCCCTTGCAATTTGCGATCCCAGAAACGGGTCTTCGCCTGAACCTTCGGAAATGCGCCCCCAGCGCGGATCTCGCGAAACATCGACCATGGGCGAAAAGTTCCAGAAAATACCGTCGGCAGTGGCTTCCTTTGCAGCAATCTGCGCTGTTTTTTCAATCAGTTTCAGGTCCCAGCTAAACGACAAACCCAGCGGAATGGGAAAAGTTGTTTTGTACCCGTGAATAACATCGGAACCAAAAATCATTGGAATTCCCAACCGACTTCCCTCCACGGCCAATTTTTGCGCCTGCCGCAGTTTTTCGGGACCATAAATTCCAAAAATGCCACCCACATTTCCGGCTTTTATTTTGGCTTCCACATCGGTACTCACCACCGAACCAGTCAAAATTCCACCACCGGGCGTCACCAAATTAAGCTGGCCGATTTTCTCCTGAATGGTCATTTTGCCCATTAATTCGCCAACAAACCGGTCCATTCGGGCATCGCCACTTTTGGGTTGATTGTTGGTGCAGGCTGCAATTACAAGCAGAATCAAATAAAAGGAAATCTTTTTCATCTGTACAAAATATTAAAGTCACTGATTAGCTGTCGGTTATATTTAGTCGCTTATATTAACTTTGTCACCCGATGTAACTCATCCCGATGAATCGGGATTCGTTTCATGACTGAATCTATTTAACTTCTATTGTTTTAAACTTTTCAGAAACCCCGTTTTCGTTAAAGGCTTCGATGGTAAACCAGTAGGTTGTATTTTTATCGAGGCTTCGAAGTACGAGTTCTGCTTCTTCATACAAAAGCCACGAATTGTATAGTTTATCGGGAGCAATTCCCCACCTGATATTGTACCCGACAGCGTTTTTTACTTTGTCCCATTTTATTTTGGCATCTCTGCTGTCGCCGGTTCGGGAAACCACAAAGTTTTTTACTTTTTCAGGTTTTTCACCTTCTCCCAACCCGAAAATGCGAAAATCGGATAAAGTAAAATATGGCGTGGGAGAATGAACATGATTGTACCGGATAAACCTTGCTTTTACAGGTTCTTCAAGCTGAACATATTCGTTTGGAACATCCCTGAAATTCTTGCTTTTGTCTGTTATTTTACGCCACGAGATTCCATCGTCAGAAACTTCGATTGTATAACGGTGAAACAGGTCGTTCCGGCGTTCAAAAATTCCCGATTTGTAATCGTGATAATTAATCTGAAAAGAAAAAATATTGCAGGAATTTACGAGATCAATTTTTACCCATTGTTTTTTGTCGTTAGCTTCGGCCACCCAGAAAGTCTTTGCATTTTCATCGTTGAGTACTTCAGAAATAATTTCTCCCTTTTCATCCCGTTTGGTTTCAAGATTCTCAATTTCAGGGCTATCGCCTGTACTCACACTTTTTTGCTGAATTAATGACGATGAAACAGTAAGCGGTTTTTTATACGATAGCAGCATCCAGCCAGTAGGTTCTCCTTTTCTGTCTGGTACGGTTGGCGCCCATCGCGGGTAGTCGCCATAATGCGTATTTGTGTACATTAGCCCATCGTCGTCAAAATAAGTGGGGTACATACAAAGCCGGCGCTCCCATTTTACGTTCGAAGAAAGTGCCATTGAGGCAAAATGCCAGTATTGTCTGTCGGTTGCAAGCACAGTGGAACCATGTCCTGCCCCATTCATAAAACCGCCGGGTTTGTAACTCATCGGGTTATTAGGCATGTATTTGTATGGCCCGAGCGGGTGGTCGGCAATATAAACGCCATCGGCATAAACATTGAATTCAGTTCCGGGGGCACCATATTGCAGGTAATATTTGCCATTGTGTTTTGTCATCCAGGGCCCTTCCATGTAACCTTCCTTTAACGTGGGATGAAAGTGGTTTTCGCCAAAGCGCTCCCACCCGTGTTCATCTTCATTCAGATTGAACAACTCGAAATGTTCACCGGTATCGATGAAGCGTTTGTTTTTGTTCAGTTTTCGTACCCTTAGCGGATATACATTCGATGAACCCCAGAATATGTATGCTTGTCCGTCGTCGTCGATAAACAGCGCCGGGTCCTGAAGATTATTTATAATTGAAGGCACGGGTTTCCAATCGCCAATTTTCGGATTATCAGTAAAAAGAATACTCATTGATCCCGAAGGATCGCCTGCAACGTACAATACCGAGTCTTTATAATTAAATGCTGCCGGGGCATTCGACCCCTGTAAATACCACTTTTCAGGTTCGATAAAAGTCCAGTGAAGCAAATCGAAAGAATGCCAGTAACCAAATGACCGGGTGACGAACATATAGTATTCTCCCCTGAACTCCACCACTGCCGGGTCGGCTCCCGAGCGGTACGACCAATCGTTTTGTGAATTGTAAACCATGTAGGTATAATCGATATTCAACGGGTTGCAATATGTTTGCGATGGTTGAGTTTGAGTAAACCCGGCAGGTAAAAAATTCAATACCAGAATCAACGTGATTATCAGTTTTATCGGTTTCATTTTCAGTTCAGCTTTTTTGCTGTTTTTATTTGCTGATGAGCAGTTTTGAGTGCAGCACCTTTTGTTTTCCCTGGAGTTGCAGCAGGTACAGTCCATTTCTCAACCCCGAAACATTTACTGTTTCCTGATTCAGATTCAAATCGAATTGTTTTTCAAGTACCAGTTGTCCTTCGGTATTAAACACTTTCAATACATAGCTTTTGTCAGTATTGTTCTCCGCAACACTGATGTAAATTTCGTCGCCTGCAGGATTCGGATAAACCCTGAATGATTCAGCTTTATTGATTTCGTTGTTGCTGTTAACAACTTGGTATTCGAAACCAAGTTTTGTGAGTCCGGCCTGAACATCTGCATCTTTCATCACCGAATTCCACAAAAGTCCGGTGCGGTGATTTTCAATCATCACCACAATCGGTCCCTGATCGATGCCGAGATACGATTTTTTTACCCAGCTAAGATTGTCGTTAAAAGCATCGTACGGACCGTACATTCCAAAAATATCTTTACCCCGTTCGCGGTAAAAATATTTCAGGGCTTTCATCGATTCTTCTGGAGTGTAAGGCATGCTGGCCAGTGCAGCAGTGGGACTGATTGTGCCATTGTCGCCACCCATGGGCTGGTGCGAAGCATAGCCAGCGGGGTCGTCACTTGCTGTAAGTCCCCAGTTTTTATCGCTGTAATTCAGATGTTTTTTTGGGTTGGCAATCCCGTATTCATAATGAATTTTTGCTGTATTCATATTTTCAGTCCAGTAATCGGCATACTGATCGCGCAAACCGTGCGGGTTAATCCCAAGAAACGAATAGTGAATCCAGAAAAGCGGACCTCCCCAGTCGGGCGAAAGTTTAATGTCATACCCGTAATAGGTACGTTTTCGTGCCATGGCTCCGTTTCTGGCCCAGCCTTGAGTGTACACTTCTTTCGGAATGCCAAATGTTGGCGACGATGCAGCCATTACATACACCGATTGACACTCGTTCCATCCTGTAATCTTCATGTTCATTTGGAACCCATAATTGGGCGACCAATGCCAGTATAAAACGTTCTGATTTCCCTGCCTGTACCAGTTCCATTCAACGCCTTTCCAAAGCAGATCAGCTTTTTCGCGTATTTGTACCGATTTTGTGTCGTTGCCGGTGAAATAGTTTTTTAGTGCAATCAAACCTTCCACAACATATGCCGTTTCCACAAGGTCGCCACCGTTGTCTTTTGTTGAAAATGGCTGTGTGTGTTTTGTGTCGGCATTGTACCAGTGCGACCAGGCACCGTGATGTCTGTCGCATTTTTCAAGAAAATCGAGAATTGAAAGAACCCTGTTTTTAATTTCCTCGCGTGGCCTGTATTCGCGTTCGTGGGCTACAATCATCGAAAGCAAACCCATGCCGGTGGCACCTGCTGCTGCAGTTGTTGTACTACCGTTTGTACGTTCGAGCGCCATTCCTGTTGCCTGGTGTGCGCCTTCCCAAAAATAGCGGAATGTCATTCGCTGAACCAAGTCAAGCAACTCATCGTCAGTATGGTCACGTGTTATTGCTGTTCCTTCCTCAGGTGTCGATTCCACTTCCTGGTACAACGAAACCACCTTGTACCGAATGGTTTTATTTCTGCCCTCTTCAGGTACAAAATCGAGATAGGAATTATTGGTTGTTTCGCCACTTACATGATAAGTTAAACCATCATCAAACGAGGAATAAATTCTGTAGGCAAGCCCGTTCATCGGTTTTGTCCAGGTCAGTTCGGCGTGGCTGTCGAAACCGCCATTGATAACAAGATTTGTAACAGGCGGTATATTTTGAAGGCTTTTGAACGCTGAAATTTCATCGATATAAATCACGCGCGAGATGTTGTTGTTTTCCGATTGTGCAAACAAAATGCCTCTTGCCAAAGCAAAATTGAGGTTGCTGTTTTGAGTGTCATTAAAAATTACACTCAACGGAAATGTGATTCTTGTCCATGTGGCAGCTTCAACGGCTTTGTTATAGTCCGATGATTTGTAATAGACAGAATTTACGTCTCCCGACCCGCTTTTTTTAATCGCCCGCAATCCGATTAACGGCAGCGCTTCGGCCGGGATGGGATTGGCAGAATAAATATAGAACGAGATGGAATCGAGGGCTGAAATATTTGCAGAACTCCAGTCGCTGCGATAAATACTTACCCGCCAACTGCCTGTATCAGCCGAAAAATAATTAAACTTTAACGATGATGCTCCCTTGAAAGCATTTATTGAGCACGGAACTTTATCGTTGTACTGTGGTGAACCCGGAGGAGAAGTAAACTCGAAAGTACTTTTATCAAGACTTGTTTTGTCAACAATTCCCTGGTCGTAATAACCCGTGGTGGTACCATTAGAAAAAAAGTACACTTCCTGTGCCTGTGCTTTAAATACAAAAAGTAAAACAATAACAATGAAGAAGAACTTTTTTATCATAATGAATAGTTTTATTGATGCCATAATCTTTCAAATTTATAAACTAAACTCAAGTTTTTGCAATCCTTGTTGAATATCTGCCTCTTTCATAAACAGATTCCAAAGCAATCCAGTACGGTAATTTTCAATCATCACCACAATCGGTCCCTGGTCGATGGCCAGATAACGGGGCGGAAACCAGTTTTCTGTTTCGTTGAAAGCATCGTAAAAACCATACGGGCCCATCAGCTTTTCGCCCAGGTTTTCGTAAAAATACCGTGCCGCCCGCATACTTTGCTCCGGCGAATACGGGAAAGACGAAAGTGCCGCTGTTGGCGAAATTACGCCCAAATCGTTGGATGGCATATGAGCATTGTAGCCTTCCACCGAATAACTTGCTGTAAGTCCCCAGCAATTTTCGCCGTAGCCTTTGAACCCCTGTGGATTTGCAACACAATGCTGATAGTTTATCATTGTATGCGCCACATTGTGTTCCCAGTAGCTGGCATATTTATCGGCTAATTTGCGCGGGTCGAGCCCGAGGTACGAATAATGCGACCAAAACAAAGGGGCACCCTGTTCCAGTGCGCCGTTGTGATTCAACTTCAGCGTGTAACCATATTTTTCATGGGTTCCCACAATTTCACCTTTCCGTGCCCACCCTTCGTGGTATGCTGCCGGCGCGATGGGATGTGTTGGTGAAGCGGCACCCAGAACATACATAATCAGGCATTCGTTGTAGCCGGTGACTGCAAAATTCATTTTCCAGTCCACATTGGGCGACCAGTGCCAGTACAGTACATTTTCACCATCTTTCTGGTGCCAGTCCCACTGAACCTCGCGCCAAAGTTTGTCGATTCGGGCTGACAGTTGTTTTTCGCGTTCATTACCATCAATAAGATACTGTTTAACAGCTATTAAACCCTGAACCAGATAAGCAGATTCAACCAGGTCGGCGCCATCGTCGAATTTGCTGAATGGCTTTACTTTGCCAGTTTCGCCATCGAGCCAGTGTGGCCAAACGCCATGAAAACGGTCGGCTGTTTCGAGAAAAGAAACAATCCTTTCAAACCGTTCCAATCCTTGTTCGCGCGTAATGAATTTTCTTTCGATTCCGACTAAAATAGCCATTACTCCAAAACCTCCGCCACCGGTTGTAATAATGTGTTTGTCGTTTTCAGGATAAACACCATCAACATGATAGCGCTCGCGGGCCAACCCCGAATTGGGCTCAGCGCCATCCCAGAAATATTGAAAAGTGTAATATTGAATGGAGTCGAGCAGTTGTTCGTCGGTAAGTGTTGCTTTTGGCTGCTGTGCATTTTTATTTTTTGTGCGCTGTTGTAAACATCCGACCGCAGCCAGAATCAATAAACTATAAACCAGATACTTCATTTCTCGTTTTTATTCGAAAAAAATATGGCAATTCAAATCTAAAAAAAAGGCTGCCCGGCAACTTACCCAGGCAGCCAATACACTAAAACTAAACTACCTAATTAAACTAAGCTATTTTTCGGCATCATAAATTGCCTTTACTTCAGCCGTAGAAAGCGCTTTATTAAACATGCGCAATTCGTCAATCAGACTGAGGTCAGATTTATGGCTCCAGTAGCTGAAAGTGTCGCCACCAGAACCAATTACAAGCGTTTCGCAGTTGGCCCAGCTAAAGCCTGACATATTAGAAGAACGAATCTCTTCACCATTAAAATAGATGGTATTTTTCGACTGAGAAATTGTAATTGCCACATGCACCCATCCTGCAGTTGCGGGAACCAGAATACCACCATCATTCCAGCTTTCGCCGGCGCCGGTACCCACATTCATTTTAATGCGCTGTTCTTTGGCACTGCCTTCGCGGAACAGGCGGAAACCCTCATTACGGCTTTCGGTTTTGGAGGCATCACCAACGGTTAAAATTCCGGCGCGGTCGGGTGTTGAATTGATTTTCATCCAGAAAGCTGCGCTATACTCATCGCCTTTTAATCCGGCAGTGGGGAAAGTAAGATAAGAGTCGGGCGCGCCTGCATAAGCTTTGCCTTTTTTACCTGTGTTGTAACCCGGGGCCCCCACAACGTCGGCGCTGACCATCGAAACTTTATCTTTTGCATTTTCTTCAAATGGCATATAGAATATTTCGCCAGCGTATTTCGGAACATAAGGTGAGTCGTCATTGATTACAGCCTGAATTTCTTCTGCTGATAACGCACGGTTGAAAATACGCATATCGTCGTATTTGCTCAGATCCGATTTATGATCCCAGTAAGAGAAAGTAGTTCCACCTGAAGCGATGATCAGGTCGGAGCATCCTGCCCAGCTAATCGGGCTGCTCATTGCTGAAGTTCTCACCGGTGTACCGTTGATGTAAATTGTATTTTCAGTAGCAGTAACTGTAAAAGCCACGTGCACCCAGTCGCCGATTTTGGGGTTGATCACATCGCCGTCGTTCCAGCTTTCGCCGGACCCCATTCCCACATTCAGTTTAATACGCTGTTCAGCAGCACCACCTTCGCGGAACAGACGGAACCCTTCGTTACGGCTATCGGCCGAAGCGCCCACTGTTAAAATACCCGAACGGTCGGGCGAAGCATTTAATTTCACCCACAAACCCACTGTGAATTCATCGTTTTTAAAGGCATCAATCGGGAACGTAAGATAGCTGTCGGTAGCACCCTTGTAAGCTTTTGTATTTTGCAGACCATCATCAGCAAAGCCAGGAGAGCCTACTTTTGTGGCACTTTTGAATGTAATCATTTCTGTGTAATCACCTTCAAATGGCATATAGAAAACCTCTCCATCGTATTTTGGTGAATATGGCGGTACCTTTGAAATAGTGATTGTCTGAGTGGTGGTTTTACCTGCAAGGTCAGCCGCCACAATACTCAGGGTATGATCACCCATGGTTACATTACCATGAACCAGTGTATCGATCAACCGGCGATAATCCTTGTAATCGGCACTTTTATAAGTTTTGATATCAGTCCCGTCGAATTTCACCGAAATATTTCCCAGTTCTATATCATCGGTTACTTCAAAATCAATGTTCAGCGAAGATACAAGTTCCCCGTTTTTAATTTCGTAACCGTTGGTTGGCGATTTGAAAGTCACCACGGGCGATGAGGCATCCGGCCCCGGGTCAACTGCGCTGATCGGATCAATGCCCTGATTGCATGATACAGCCAGAAATGCTGCAGCTGCAACAAAGAATATGTTTTTTATTAGTTTCATTTTCTTTTCGATTAAAAGTTTATGCCTGAATTATTGTACACCACCCAGCACAGGAAGCAGGTCAACTTGTGTCTGTGGATAGGGTAAAAATGTTTTGTTGGCGGTGAAAGTACGACCGTCATAACTAAGCTCGCTTGTATTTCCCAACCTGACCATATCATAAAAACGGGTTCCCCATTCCATGGCAAGTTCGGCATATTTTTCATCCATCACCTGGGCATTGGTAACACCCGACAATGCTTGCATTCCAACTCTTGTACGAACTGCATTTACAGCTGCATCGGCTGTCATTGCAGAACTGGTTGCACCCTGGGTCAAAGCTTCGGCATGCATCAGTAATACTTCGGCATAACGGATACAGGTGAAGTTTTTATTGGTGCCATAATCGGTACGGCCGGGAGTGAGCTGATCAGACGGCAGATAGTGTTTGCCAGTTGCAAAAAGCGCCCTGGCATAATCGTTGATTTTGTCGCCCGAGCGGGTTGTATTCGAAACCCATGCCGGTAGCGAGGCGTATTTTGCATCTTTTTTAATTTCGGCAATTCCCCTGTCGGTAAAAAGAACGCTTGTTTCCAAACGAACAGTTTCTTTGCGGTCGAGCATAAATTTGATGTATTTCATACTGGGTTCATAAAATCCCCATCCGCTGCCTGCCCCTTTAACTTTCGGGGTCCAATCCTGTGAACCAAAGAAAGCATACAGGTAACTGTAGTTGGTACCAGAGCCTGTTCCCATATCTGAATACTGTAATTCAAGCAGGTTTTCAGAATTCAGCTTGCCTTTAATTTTGAAAAGTTCGTAAAAATCAAGTTCCAACGTAAACTTTCCGCCACTGATAATCTGGCCAGTTGCATCGGCAACCTTTTGGTATTCCTTGATTTCGAGGTTGGCAAGCGCTTTAATTGCCAATGCTGTGTATTTTGTAACACCACCACGAATATCGGTCCGGGCATTCGGGTTCATATCGGGCAAATACGGAATGGCTTCATCCATCTGGTCAGAAATGTGCTTCATCACTTCATCTTTAGGTGTAATGGCCGCCACATAAAATTCAGAAGGATCAGAACTTGTGGGGATAATAATGGCTCCCCAAGCTCTTGAAAGCTGAAACAACAAAAATCCGCGCAACACTTTTGCTTCGGCAATGTATTGATCAGCGTTGGCATTGTTACCACCGTTATTTCTGTACAATTCAACCTGTTCCATTGCCGAATGCGCCACAAACATATCGTTATACAAATTTTGCCAAACCGAGTTGTACATCCAGTAATCCTTGTTATAGTTGTATTTGTCGGTTTCGGCGTAGTCCTGCTGATCGCCCAGACCACCTGCATTCACATCGTCGCCCCGTACGGCAATCAATGGGAAATCTTCCCAACCGCGTGCATAAAATTCGGCGTAAGCTCCAATCAGCGGAAGTATCATGTTATCGGAGTTTGTATAATCCGTTTCTTCGGTAAATGCCTTGTTTTCGGCTGGTTCGTCCAGCAAATCATGACAAGCTGTTGCAAAGAGCACAGCAAGTGTTAAAAATGAAATCCTGATGATATTATTAATTCGTTTCATAATCGTATTCTTTTTTCGTTAAAACCTGACATTTAAACCAATTGTATAAACTGCCGGTATCGGGTAAGTTTGTGTATCGATGCCATTGGCAACTTCAGGATTGAACCCATTGTATTTAAACAATGTAAGCGGCCTGTCGGCTGTAAGAATCACTTTTGATTCAGGTATTTTAGTTCCACCCAGTTTTACGCCAGTGATATTGTATGCAAGCTGAATATTCTGAATACGGAAAAAAGAGCCGTCTTCCACAAAATAATCACTCATTTTCTGGTTCCAACCTTTTCTCAAACCGGCCGACGACGGATATTTATTTGAAGTACCCTCGCCATGCCAGCAGTTAACAGCCAGGTCGGCATCCATGTTGCCATCCGAAGTCCAGATGATTTCGCCACGTTTGCGGTTCAGAATTTTGTTCCCACTCTGGCCTACAATGCTGGCTGAAAATTCCCACTTTTTATAGTTAATGCCGATATTGCCGCCATACATAAAATTCGGGAAATAAGAACCCAGTACCACGCGGTCGTCATCATCAATTACACCGTAACCATCTTCACCTTCTTTCTGCTGATCCTGGTATTTGAGATCACCGGGAACAGCGCTGTCAGGAGCCGCAGGGTCAACATCGATTTCATCCTGGTTCTGGTAAACTCCCAGAACTTTGTAGCCAAAGAATGCCAGCAGCGGTTCACCTACAATTGAACGCTGACGGAATTCGGCGCTTCCACCGTCAATATATGGTTGTCCGTATAAGTCACGCACTTCGTTTTTCAAGGTCGAGAAGTTAACCCCCACATTGTAACTCAGGTCTTCAGAGATTTTGTTTCTCCAGTTGAGTGTAACTTCAATCCCCGAATTGCGGATAATACCCACATTTTTCAGAATACTTGTGGTTGTTGAAGGAATTTTCACATAAATAGCCGCATTTTTTGTGTCCCTGATATAGTAATCGATATCAGCCGACAAACGGTTCCCAAACATCTGGGCAGTTAACCCAACGTTGGTTTCTTCGGCAACTTCCCATTCAAGTGTGGAATAAGTACTAGTTGTTTTGGTTCCTGAAACTTCCACATCATCAATAGCTGTTTTTATGATTTCAGTAGTTGAAGCGCCATCGCTTGCCTGTATTTTATCGTTACCAAGCTGACCCCAGCTGGCACGCAGTTTCAGGTAATCGAACACTTTGTTATCGGCCATAAAACCTTCTTCGGTAACTACCCAGCCGGCTCCGATTGTGGGGAAGTAGCCCCATTTCTGCTGGTATTTCGAGCTGCCATCGGCCCTCATCGTACCATAAACCAGATACCTGTTGTTGTAATTGTATGATAATCTGCCGAAGTATGAAATCCCATACTGACGTGACCCGCCATCAGAAACACCAGTTGTTGGAATTGTTTCAGCCTGATCGATATACCATGCATTTTCCTGATCAACCGGGAAATTGATACCCTGTGCGCTCAATCCGTGATAAGCTTCATCGCGGTACGACTGACCTGCCATCAAAGTAATTGAATGGTTGTCAAATTGATCATCATATGTCAGCACATTATCCCAAATCTGATTGGAGTATTCCGATAATTTTTGGGTAAGTGTGGCATCAGGTCTCTGAAAGTTGTTACCCATATAATATGGCAGGTTCACATTTCTTTCATCAAGAGCGCTGAATGCTTGACTGTAAGTTGTTTTAAACGAAAGTTTTTCAGGTACAAGCTGAAACTGTGCATAAAAATTAGCTATTGTTTTTCTGATCTTCAACCTGTTTTCGTTATAAAGCAAGGTCGGGAACGGGTTCTGACCGCTCCGGTAGCCCAGGTCCTGAGCATTGGAAAAATGTTCAGGCCATGCATCTACATTTTGCTCGTCATAAACCGGCATGATCGGAACTGCAAAATAGGCCTGGTTCCATGCGCCTTCCTCGTCGTTGAATTTCAGGGCATTGCTGAATACCACATTTCCACCCACTGTCAGCCAGTCGGTTGCTTTAAAATCAATTTTTGCACGCAGGTTGAAACGTTCGTACTGGTTTTTCATATCCAGGATACCATCCTGTGAGAAATAGTTGGTGCCAAGGGAATAGCTTGCCTGGTTGCCACCGCCCGTAAAATTCAGACTGTGGTTCTGGATTGAAGCCGGACGCAGAATTTCGTTGTACCAGTCGGTATTTACATCCGGGACATTCGGGTTAACCCGGCTGCGCCCGTATCGCTGCATGGCATTCAGGACAAAACTCTGGTCGGCAGCTGATCCCGATTCCATGGCCATTGTGGTAAACTGCTCTGCATTTGCCATCTTCAGCACATTTTGTGCTACCTGTGTACCATAATATCCGTCGTAAGTAATTTCAGCTTTCTGGTTATAAGTACCCGATTTTGTTTCGATTAAAACAACCCCATTTGCAGCCCTTACACCATAAATAGCAGCTGCCGATGCATCTTTTAAAACGGAAACAGATGCAATGTCAGCAGTATTCAGAAAGTCGATGTTATCAAAAAACATCCCGTCAACCACATAAAGCGGGGCTTCATTGTTTTGTCCCGGATAAGAACCGATACCCCTGACCCTTACTGTTGGCGAATCGCCGGGGCCTCCGCTGCTTACTACCTGTAACCCTGCAACCTTTCCCTGCAATGCCTGCATCGCCTGGCCTGTCGGAGTTTTTACAAGCTCATCTGATTTTACTGTTGTAATGGAAGAGGTAAGGTCTTTCACAGTCATTTTACCATAACCCACCACAATCACTTCATCTAACCCAACCACCGACTCCTGTAACATGACATCAATGCTGCTCTGATTTCCCACCAGAATTTCCTGCGACACAAAGCCGATAAAACTAAAAACCAGGGTTGATCCTGTTGATGTTTCAAGTTTGTAATCTCCGTCAATTCCGGTTACTGTTCCTGTTGATGTTCCTTTTACCAGAATGGAAACTCCCGGTAATCCAACTCCTGTGTTGTCAGTAACTTTACCACTGAGTGCAACTTTTTGCTGCGCCTCAACAATGAATACCGACAAAAGCAGAAAAAAGAATAGACATAGTTTTCTCATAATGCTTTTAATTTGAAATTAGTTTCAGACCGAAAGTTAGGTTGAACGTCATCTTGAAAAAATAAAATCCCTACACTTCTTTTGCTTCATAAAAAGTGAACGTCAAATAAAACCTCATCATTACCTCATCGTGTAAAAACAAATCAATATTATAATATTGATTTATTGATGTTTAATACAGACATATCGATTCTGATTTATAATTTTTTTTATTTGAGGTAATGTGTATGAAACTGATAAATTAGCAACACAGCTGTCGAATTGCATATTTTATCGTTATTTTTAATTGATTTTTCAGGAATAGAAACCGGATGAAAACAATAAAGAGAGTTATTATACTGCTGGCTGCCTTGTTTCAGATAACATTGGGTTATACTGATGAAACAAAAGAGCAGAACCACATCAAACATTTCCGGAAGATGACCTATCATGGCGCCAGTCAGAACTGGAGTGTAGATGTTTCGAAAAATGGAAATGTTTATTTCGCCAACCACCATGGGTTAATTGAATTCGACGGTTCGCGCTGGCAATTATTCGAACTGCCGAATCAGCCTGTTTTAAGGGCTGTGAAAGTAGTTTCCGATTCGTTGATTTTTACCAGTGGCTATATGGAACTGGGTTTCTGGAAACCCGATCCATATGGTAAATTGCAATACTTTCCGCTTACGCAAAAAGCTAAACCATACCTGCCTCGAAACATTGAATTCTGGAATATTGAAGCAAACAACAATTCGGTTTATTTCAGGTCGTTCAACCCATTAATTCTCGAATATTCTAACGACTCAATTTTTCCTGTAAAGCTCGAAGGAAATCCACAGTCGATGGATAAGGTAAACGATAAAGTACTTGTAACTGTTGGCGACTGGGGTATTTATGAAATTACAAACCACCAGGCTGTTCCATGGCTTATTCATTCATTTTTCAGGAACAAACAAATCAGGTTTCTGCTTTCTGATGAAACAAATAAAATCATTATCGGAACGTCGGCCCACGGTATTTTTATTACTGATGGTAATGAAATTCGCCCCTGGAAACCGGAATGGACACAATATTTCAGCGAAAATGAACTAAACAGGGGACTAAATGCTGGAAACGGGCTGTTTGTTTTTGGCACCATTAAAGACGGAATTGTGATTTTTGATGAAAAGACAGGAGAAGTCAAAAAATATAATTCAGACAAAGGACTTGGGAACAATACGGTTCTCGGAATTGGAAGCGATAATCGGGGAAATATCTGGACTGCCCTCGACGATGGCATCGGTTTTATTCAGGGAAATACAAAAAACAGTTTTTCGGTTGAACCGATTCCCGGGATTGGAGCTATTTATTCGATTGCCCAAACAGCCCATCATACTTTTCTGGGCACCAACCAGGGTTTATTTGTAAAACCTGAAAATATACCCGGCAGCAAATTTATTTTTGTCCCCGAAACACAAGGGCAGGTATGGGATTGCCGTGTTTTCGGAAACCAGCTTATTATTAACCACAACAACGGCACATTTTTGGGTTCAGGTTCCGAAATTGAAAAAATATCCGGCTTATCAGGAGGTGTTGCAATTGTTGAGGACACCAGAAACAATGATCTCCTGATTCAGGGAACTTATACCAACCTGATGGTTTTCAAAAAAACAGAAAATACTATCACTTTCAGAAATAGAATCGAGGGATTCAGTGACCTGACCCGTTTTGTTGAAACCGATCATACCGGAAACATCTGGGCCAGCCATATGTACCAGGGAGTTTACAAAATAGAAACCGACGATAACCGCGAAAAATTTGTAAGATCGACTTATTATGGCAACGAAGCTTTTGACTGCAACCATGCGGTAAACGTGTTTAAAATTGAAAACAGGATTGTTTTTACCACATACGACCGCCTGTTTACCTACGATGATTTAAACGATACCATCATCCCGTACGACCACTATAACCGGCAACTGGGAAAATATGCAAAATCGCACCGGGTAGTCGCCGCACCCAATCACCATTATTGGTTTATCGGAAAAGAATATATCGGGTTATTTCATGTCGAAAAAGAATCGTTGCTGCTTGTAAAAGAATACCCGGCTTCGTTATTTTCAGACCCGCCATTGGTCGATGCATTTGAGAATATTCTTCCGACAGGCGAAAAAACCGCAATACTTTGTTTGTTAAATGGAATCGCCTGGCTGGATGCATCTATCAACGAT
>DYSZ01000246.1 GCA_020726265.1 Draconibacterium orientale | reverse complement strand
AGCCCCTTGGAAGACCGTTGGCAGTGCAGGTTCACGTAAGTCAGGGAGAGCGCAACCCGATGATCGAAGGCAAATTGTGGCAAGCCAAAACTGCATACGGATTAAACCGGATCAAGGCCAGACTCAGAGATACCAGCGAATCTTGGATTGCCAGCATCATTTTGGTGCTCAACCTGGTCAAGTTGGCCGGGGCGGCGCTCCCGTGCCTTATTGTAAAATTAATGCTGAGCTTTTCAGCAAAAGCCATATTCGATTTTGAAAGTCAAAATCTTTATCAAATAAAAAGACCAATGATTTTGATTCCCGAAATATTATATTCTCAACGAGTTAAATTAAAACCTGTGGACTGAGTTTTTCAGAAGACGCTAAATAAAAATGTAGTGTATTAATATGTAGTGTACTGATTGATAATGGGAAAAAAGCTCAGCCAGTCAAACGCTCTAGCCCATTGAGTTAATCCCCCTTTTTCGGCTGAAAATTTAAGAATATTTTTATTGGCACGTGGTTTCTGATTTTGAAAAATCTTATTTATAACACCTTCCTTTTTCTATTTCAGTAAATAATCATAAACCAGCACGCCACCGTTATGTCCGGTGATGAAGAGCAAAATAACTGTTATGGTATTCAGCGCAAAAGCAAGCCATTTCAGCCTGGTTTCATCCTTTTTCTCCAGTTTCAGATAAAGCATCAGCGCAGTGTTGACGAGCGTGGTAAAAACCGTCAGCTCTGCAAAAAGTTCGTGCCGACTGTACACAGCAGTAGCTTCTGGCGGGACAGTGCTTGTAAGAAAAGCCCCGCTGAAATAAGCAGCAAAAGCGGAGAGAGAACCTGCTGCAAGCAGCCAAAAATGAAATTCTTTCAGAACCGGTTCTTTTTTGATAAACAGGTGCGTAACCTCGGCCAGGTAACCTGATATAATTAAAGCGATAGGAAAATGTACCACCATCGGGTGAATATGCTCTGCTGAAAACATACTTCAAAGTTTTGTTTTTCTCAAAGATAGACGGTTTTTGGTGTCCGAGCCGACAACATTTTATTTTTTTGCCACAACAAAAGTCAATAACAAGGCCGACACAGCAAAAAAGATATCGACTACAAACCTGCCGAAAATGATTTGAGAGAAAGAAAGCCCTTCAATATTCAGCTTTTCAGGATTTATCCCCATTCTTGAAAATGAAATGATGACACACGACCAAATCAACAAAAGAAACATATTTCGACCCGCATTTTTCTTTTGGCTGAAATACCACACAAACGCTGCAACTGCAGCAGTTGTAAGTAATACAAAAAGAAAATACATTGTAAAAGGCGACAAGGTATCTACTTCAGGAAAGAAATCGAGAAACAAATCAATGGCTGTATGACAAAATGTGAGGGTGATTCCAATTTGCCAGGCTAATTTCGGAAACCTGACTATCCAGAGTACAAACAAGAAACCGTAAAAAGCATAATTGACAAGTATTCTTGCAACATCGCGTAAAAAACCAACCACAAATCCATCGTTGTTGTTGGCAGCATCTACAAATGGTTCCAATGTTTTTGGAATTAACCAGAACGTAACAAGTCCGGCAACAAGAATTAATCCCAATTCAATATAACCTGATTTAAATGGGATTTCAGGAGGTTTGCTTTCATTTGTTAATTCTGATTTCAGCTCTTTCCGGCTCAGCCAGGCAGCAACACCCAAAAATGCCCCAAGCAAAAAACCAAACGAAAATTCCATGGCTTTCCACCAGCTGTTAAAAATTACATCAGGCAAAAGGCTTCCCAAAACCATCCATAAACTGCCAAGGCCAAAACCAAGTCCGCCGCCAACCATTCCAAGCAGTGCAAACCGGAAAATAATTTTGAATTCAGCTTTGCTAATTTTGAATTTCAGATAAATTAAAAGAGCAATTGCGCCAAACAAAAGTGCTGCCCATGACTCCGGGCGAGGATTTGAGGGGTCAGAGAAATAAATGATCATTGGGTCGTTTATCAGTTTAAAACCCAGAAACATTCCAACCATCATTAGTAAAAAGGCAACAATGAGTGTTTTTTTTGGAATCCGGTTAAAAAAGAAACCCATTGCCAGAACAGCTCCACCAAGCAAACCCCAAACAGATCCTTTAACAGTTGTTCCGATAGTTCCCCACAAAACGGTTTCGGGAATTCTGAGAAAACCAAGTGTTTGTCCATAAGTCATTTCACCGCCTAATCCAATGCCCACAACACCAAATACAGTAAGCACTGCAATGACATTTACCGGTAATTCAAGTAACAGTCCGAGGCTCATTGCAACCATGGCTCCCGGAATCATCGCACCAAACGGACCACCGCCAATATGTCCACGTAATCCCCAACCCAGCATCATAGCAAGTGCCGGAAACAAAATAAACCACTTTACATCGTATTCTTTTGTTTGACTCATCTATCTATAAATTAACCACTTCCCCGGTTTGAGCCGATTTATATGCAGCATCCACAATTTCGAGAATTATCATTCCTTCAGTGAGGCCGGGAACAGGTTGTTTACGCGTTCTGACTGAGTCGATGTAATGTTCCATTTGTCGGGTGTACATCGGCTGCTCGCAATGTTCGGTACGGACTGGCAATTTTGGTTCGAATTTACCCGGCACACCATTCATTTTCTGTTTCAGAAATGTGGGAAAAACGCTGGCATAGCCTTCGGTACCATACAATCCGGTACCTGCTTCAGGACCGTCCATGTGAGGTTGCCACCAGCCACTTTCGATAAGGGTTTCAGCGCCATTATCCCACGAAATCATTACAATTCCTGAATCATCCACATCGTAACCACCATAATAAGTACCAATTTTTGCATACACTTTTACAGGTTTCGGGTCGCCCAGCAGGTAGCGGGCAGTGTCGATGGCATGAACTCCCATGTCGGCAAGAGCGCCGCCACCGGCCAGTTCTTTATTTGAAAACCATCCGGCAGGGCCCCAGTTTTCGTGGATTCCGTAACCTTTGGTTTTTACGATTTTGCCGAGTTTGCCTTCGTCAACCTGGCTTTTTATATAGTTTACATCGGTGTCGAAACGCCACATGTGACCCACCATCACCAAGCGGTTGTTGGCTTCGGCAGCCGCTTTTACCGTCAGACCTTCCCTGGCGCTCATAGCCATTGGTTTTTCAAGAAAAACGTCTTTGCCGCTTTTCATGAATTCGATGGCAAAAGGCGCATGAAATTTATTGGGAGTCGCAATCACCACGGCATCAATGTCGGTTCTGCCAGCCAGCGAAAGTGCATCGTTGGTGGCAGTTGTAATACCATATTTTGCAGCAAAATCCTGTGCTGCCTGCAACGGAACTGCGGCCACGGCAGCAATTTCAACACCCGGGATTGATTGTAGTCCGCGTGCATGGTAATTGGCAATGTATCCGGCGCCAATGAGCGCAACTTTAATATTCTTCATATTCATTAAAAACTGATTATTTACTATTTACAGATTTACTATATACTATTTGATTCAAAAATGGTAAATCGTCAATCGTCAAATCGTAAATTGTGATTACATCAACTCTTCCGCATTATCATAAATCTTCCGAATGGCTGCGGCAATCATTT
>DYSZ01000245.1 GCA_020726265.1 Draconibacterium orientale | reverse complement strand
CGCCTTTTTATGTGAGTGTGTTTTGGTTTATATCGATTCAGTTTTATATTTTCGCAGAAAATTTCACAAAAACAAATTTACTCATGGGAAGAGCATTTGAATACCGCCGTGCGGCAAAAGAAAAACGCTGGGACAAAATGTCGAGGATATTTCCGAAACTCGCAAAGAAAATAACCATTGCAGCAAAAGAAGGCACACCCGATGCCGATACAAATGCAGCACTTCGTACAGCCATTTTAAATGCCAAGGCGCAGAATATGCCAAAAGCCAATATCGATGCGGCGATTAAACGCGCATCGGGCAAAGATGCCGCCGATTTTACCGAGGTAAACTACGAAGGCAAAGGCCCGCACGGCGTTCTGATTTTTGTGGAATGCGCCACCGACAACACCACCCGCACAGTTGCCAACGTAAAAAGCTATTTCAACAAACTTCACGGAACATTGGGGCCAACCGGCTCGCTCGAATTTATGTTTTCGCGCAAGGCAGTTTTTGAGTTTGAAAAACCAGCCGGAATGAATCTGGAAGACCTCGAACTCGAATTGATTGACGCCGGGTTGGAAGAAATTGAAGAAAACGAAGGGGTGGTTTATGCTTATGCCGATTACACTTCGTTTGGCGAAATGGCCACTGCACTCGAAAACCTCAAAATTGAAGCATCAAAAGCAGTTCTGAAAAGATTTCCAAATACGCCGGTTGAATTTACAGAAGAGCAATTGGAAGACATTGAAAAACTGATTGACAAACTGGAAGAAGACGACGACGTTCAGGCGGTTTACACAAACATCGCATAAAATCAGATTTTAACTAAGATACTCACGCACAACACGTGAAATGTCCTTTTTTACCATTTCCCAAGTTTGCTTTTTAAAGCTGACAGGCGACTCGCTTTCGTCAGCATCAACAAAATAGGTTATTGCATGGGGAATACTAATTGCCAGCATCTGGTTTGGAAACTTCTGTTTGTGCCAGTCCATAATTTGCTGAAGCGAATAGTGTTTCAAAAGTTCGTGCAAATCCCAGAAATCTTTCTTTTTTCCCCTGCCCAAAATAGCCTGAATCTTCATAACTGCAATGTCTGCACTGCTGTAAAACCGGATTCCATTTTCAGTTTCAATTGGAGCAATGGGTAAATGAGGATAATGAACGATATCGACTTTTACATCATCGATAAAGCAAAAAATGCCAAACGTGGTGTGTTCCTGTTTATATACAAATCGGTGCTTAAATGTATCTTCTAAATCATTTACGATCTCGTACTGAATAAATTTTTCGTGAAAAAACAAATCCAAATCTACTGAACTTCGATGCCCATAACGCAAAGCAAGAGCAGTTCCTCCAACCAGAGAAAAGGGTTTTAGCGATAGGATTTCCATCAATTCCTCTAATAAGGAAAAAGTTCCGGGTTCAACAGTCTGAGTGTGTAACATCTGAAATCCTCCAAAGGTTTGTCAATTAAAGCACTTGCAAAATGGATTGTATGTAATGGAAGATACTTAGCTTTTAAAAGAGCTTCGGTTACTTTCTTATCGCCATAATACCGCCTGCACTGGCGAATGTCTTCCACATCGCCACGCTCAAAGACGCGCTCAATTACAAAATTGGCTTTTGCATCGTAATCGATTTTCTCAAAATCAACATCCCAGAAAATGCGTTTATGAAATATAGGTTTATCTTTCTTTTCCATTCAATTTAGCTTCATTCATTTTTCCGGTGAATCTGAAAAATCAGTCAATTTCGAAATTTGCTCTTATTTACAAACATCGTGTAAAGATAAATTTTGCCGCTTTCCGAAACAACTATTTTTCAAATTGAATCTGTCCGACATTCAACATAAAAATCCTATTGCAATTTCTCAAATCGCGCGTACGCCTCATCCCAGTTCAGTTTTGGCGAAGGAGTGTATTTTATTACCTCAAATGAATTACCCACAATCTCACGGATTTCAGCCAACGAATTTACCTTGCAAAGCGCTTTTGCCTGAAGTAAAATATTGCCAATGGCTGTGGCTTCAGTTGGCCCTGCAAAAACCGGTATTCCGGTTGCATCGGCAGTGAGCTGGTTCATCATGCTGTTGTGTGCGCCGCCACCGATAATGTGTAGTTTTTCAATCGGTTTGCCGGTTACCGATTCAATTTGCTTCAGCGTGTATTTGTATTTTAAAACCAGACTATCATAAATGCAGCGGGCAATTTCGCCTTTATTTTGTGGCACCGGCTGATTGGTCCGTTCGCAAAAATCCTGCACTGCCTTTGGCATGTTTCCGGGATTCAGAAATCTGGCATCATCAGGATTGATAAGGCTTTTAAAAGGTTTTACATTTGAACTGAGTGCAACAATCTCGTGCCAGCCCAACACACTTTGTGCATCCCAAATTCGTTTGCACTCCTGAATGAGCCACATGCCCATAATATTTTTCAGAAAACGGGTTGTGCCCTCCACGCCACCCTCGTTGGTAAAATTCATTTCCAGTGTTTTTTCAGAAACCAGCGGCTTATCACTTTCGATTCCTAAAAGCGACCAGGTTCCTGAACTCAGGTACGCCCAATTTCCATCGGTTGCAGGTACCGAAGCAATGGCCGAAGCCGTATCGTGTCCTGCCACCGCAATACACGGAATCGGGGCGCTTCCGGTTTCGGTTTGAACTTCGGGCAGAATATTTCCGAGCAATGTTGCCGGTTGTATAATTTTGCCAGCTAACTTCATTGGAATCCCCGCCGCTTCGAAAAGCTTCTCTTCCCAAACAGGCTGTCCGGGTTTCAGTAACTGCGATGTACTGGCAATGGTGTATTCTGTTTTTTGCTCACCGGTAAACAGAAAATTCAGCGCATCGGGCATAAACAACAAATCCTGAGCAATTTTTAATGCCGAATGATTTTGTGTGACCGAAGCAAACAACTGAAACAGCGTGTTAAACTGCATAAACTGAATTCCCGAAAGCAAATAGGTTTCCTGCTTCGACAACAGTTTGAAAAAATCTTCCATCGAATTGTCGGTGCGGTGGTCGCGGTAAGCAAAAGGCAAACCAGCCAAATAACCATCACTGGTTATCAGTGCATAATCAACACCCCAGGTGTCAATGCCAATGGAATCGGGCTGAACTTTGAACTCCTTAATACTATTTCGCAAACCGATTTTCAACTCTTCAAACAAACCGATAATATTCCAGTAAAAGTGGCCATGAACCTGTGTCATCTGGTTTTTAAACCGGTGAACCTCAATCAGCTCAAGCTTATTGTTTTCAAGGGTTCCGAGCATTGCCCGTCCGCTGGATGCGCCAATATCGAAGGCTAAAAAATTTGCTTTGATCATGGATGGTTTTTGGTTTGCAAAGTACAAGTTTTGGATGAAAAATGGGGACCTTTTCTGATATGAATATTTAAAGAATAGAAATTGCCCTAATTTTTGCATTTACAAAAAAAACAATAGTGTCCGGTTAAAAAGTAATTTTAAGAAAAGATTCCCTGCCTGCGGCAGGCAGGTTCACTTCATTTCATTACGATCAGAATGACAACCAGTTAGGTTGGTGCGGGCATTTGAGAGGGGTGGTTTTGCGGCGAAGCCGCAAAACCACCCCTCTCAAATGC
>DYSZ01000064.1 GCA_020726265.1 Draconibacterium orientale | reverse complement strand
TACACGTAAGTACATACGGTGGGGTGAGAGGACGACAAAGTTAAATCTTCATTTTATTTAACTTTGTCTCCTACTTTAATTTTTAACTTTCAATTTCGTTTGTTCCATGTTTTGCTTATCGGCAAAAAAGGCTGCCACAATCAGTACAAAAACTACTGCCAGCGCCACATAAACGCCCGTTGGCACGGGTGCCGGTTCGCCCTGCGCGTACGAATGTAAGCCCGAGAGATAGTAGTTCACGCCAAAATAGGTCATCAACACAGAGCCAAAACCAACAAGAGCTGCAGTGCTCATGGCAAAATTGCCTTTAAATCCGGGTATTTTGTGCATGTGGCTGATAAATGTGTAAACAAGCACAGTAACCAAAGCCCAGGTTTCCTTGGGGTCCCAGCCCCAATATCGACCCCAGCTTTCGTTGGCCCAAACACCTCCCAGAAAAGAACCAAGCGTAACCATAATCAACCCGATAATGAGTGTAATGTCAATAATATTAACAAGTTCCTTAATTGTCAGTTCAATCCTGACTGTATTGTTTTTATTTCTTAATATCATTAAAATCAGGTTCATCGCACCCAGAAGTGCACCTACTCCTAAAAATCCGTAGCTCGATGTGATAATTGCCACGTGTACAATCAGCCAATACGACTTAAGTACCGGTACCAGCGGCGTAATTTCGGGGCTCATCCAGCTCATGCCGGCCACCATTAATGTAAGTCCGGCAAGTAAAGTTGTCATCGAAAGTGTTATTTCCGAACGCCGGGCAAACAAAATTCCCGCCAGGCAGGTTGCCCAACTAATGAATACCATCGATTCGTAGCCGTTACTCCAGGGAGCATGCCCCGAAATGTACCAGCGGATACCCAATCCGGCGGTTTGAAAAATAAAGAGGATAACTACAAGTCCGAGTGTTATTTTCCTGATGTTGGCAATCCCAACCTCAGGTTTGAAAATAGTTATAAGGTTGATTACCAGCATCAGTAACCCCAAAAACATAAATATATTTGAGAGCTTGCCGAAGATATTCAGGTTGATGTATAAAACTTCGAAATTAATTTTAGCTGCCGGCGGAATTATTTTTGCTCCCTCGGTTTGCTGGTATTGAATAAGCCGGTTCAGTAATCCGGTTGCAGCAACCCAATCTTCTTTCTGTACGGCGGTCAAATATCCGGTAAGCGAATTTCTGGCAAAAGTTTCACCTTCGGTGCCCAGCATTGCAACATCTTTTAAGGCAATCCATTTGTGATTGTCATCGCCTGGAACCGGGAAGATGGTGAGAAAATTGCCGGTAAAAACTTCCATCAGAATGTTAACACGTTCATCAACATTCATAATTTCTTTGTCCAGTTTATTCCGCTGGTTTGGTTTTTTCTCATACGCGGCTGTAACCAACGCACCCAACCGGTAATTTCCGCTGGCATCGAACATCGACCTGAATGAAGTATGGCTTCCGCTGATATTCAACATTCTTCGTAGTTCGGGATTGGCAATTTTAATAATAGGCTCATTCTGCCATTTCGATGGATTTACCTGCATATCAAGAAACATTTCGGCTGGTGTGATTCCTTTCCACGCATTCTTTTTGGTCACTTTCCGCACTATTTCAGAAGCAATTGTGTTAACCGGTTCAATACGTCCTTTCTGCGTTTGTATCAGTAATTTACTGAAATCGGAAACCTGTTTGCTGTTGTATTCAGCATTTTGAGCCGATGCATTTAAACCCAGAAAAACACCAACTATCAGCACTGCAAAAAGTTTCTTTCGCTTTGCTCTTAATTTTCCCGAGTTTTTAATCAGTGTTTTAATGCGGCTGTTTTTATTGAAAAAGATGAAGACCATACCAATAGCCATAATCAGGTAACCGATATAAGTTACTGTTGTACCAAGTGCATCGTGGTTTACTGAAAGAATTGTGCCTTGTTCATCATGATCGAATGACGACTGGAAAAAGCGATATCCTTTGTATTTCAGAATGTTATTCATGAAAATGCGAAATGGTTTTTCCGTCGCGCCATCTTTTAAAACAACTTCACTTGCGTAGGATGACGGACTGTTTGACCCCGGATAACGTTCCAGCTGAAAATCTTTCAGGTAAATTGAAAATGGAATTTCAATGATTTTAGAACCGTAAGAAATTGCAATTTCAACACCATCAATTTCGGTGGTAACAGGTTCTCCAACTTCACCTTTTGCCCCAAAAACATTGATTGTTCTTGTTGTATTTCCAACTGTCACTTCTGCCTGAATTGCATCTTTCAGATTTCCTTCATTGTTCTGAACATACCTGAGTTTGGCAATTCCTTTCGAAAGATATTGTTTTATGGCAAAGCTAACATCACCTGAACTGTAAGCTTTTTGCGTACTGATTTCAAATACTGAATCGGGTGCAATTACTTCGGGTTGTTCACCCATCATTGCAAGTACCGTGATGGTGTCGGTTGATTGGGCAAAAAGCACCCCGTTTTGCATGAACATTCTTACTCCATTATTTACAGGTTTATCAAACCCCAATTCCAGGGTGCCGTACTTTTTTGTTTCGCCGGGTTGTAACAAAAAATCAGTTCTTCTTGTTTCGTTCTCAACTACAATCATCGCAATCAGCGGACTACCGGCAGGGTCGGCTTCCAGCACATCTTCTGCCGACGGAACAAATCCGATGTTTTTTATCCTGATCTGTTTCCCCCCGGAATTTAATTTCGAACTATAATTATTGGTAGTATAAGGCGAAAACATCACTCGCTTTTCGTGCACCACCGTTTCGCTGCCGGTTTTGGCTAGTACTTTAATAAAAACAGGTTCCGAAATTATTGTACTGGAAGCCGCATTCTCGCGAATGTGCATGGTACCTTCGTAACCAACATAGCGCGTAAGTGCAGCACCGGCAAAAATTACTACAAACGAAATGTGAATGAGGAAACCGGGCCAGCGTTTTTGCTGAATTAATTTATTCACAAAGATACTTCCGATAAGGTTTATGCTCATTATCAGTAATAAAAACTCGAACCAGCCTGCATTGTAAATCAGAATTTTGGCAGTAATTGTGCCATAATCGTTTTCGATAAAAGTGGCATAGCCAATTGACACTGCAAAAATTGTCACCAAAATACCGGTGAAAAACATCGAGAAAAATAGGGAAACAAAAATTTTCATACAATCTGTTGTTTTCAATTTATAGTGAAAAGTAAGTAATCGGGAGTCACTGATCATAAAAAAAATCCTTTGCTCCATTAAAAGCAAAGGAATTTAAATTAATCCGCTTTAACCAGATTTATTTTTTTATTGTTGGATCGAGATGAGCAACTGCTTTGCTGAATTCAGCAAAATTCCATGGTTTTTTAGCTTCCTTATGTCCATCAGGTTTTTTGCCCAAATGGCAGTCTTTACAGGTTGCTTCCGTTGGATCTGTCATTCCTTTAGCCAACGCTTGTTCCTTGTTTTTCATAATAGCAGCGGTTTTATAAGCACTGGCTGGTCCGTGACACGATTCGCACGATACGCCTTCATCAATTTTAATTGTAGCTAAAAGACCTTTATCAACACTACCCGCTGTTGAATGGCATTTCAAACATTCTGGATTTTTTTTGTCAGCATCTTCAAGCTTCGAATATGCCTGTGCATGTCCCGATTTTTGCCATTGTGCATACTGAGCCCCTTTTTCAGGTTTGTTGTGGCACATTTTACATCCGTTGGCTCCGATGTACTTTGCCTGGGAATAACCTGCCACGCTTATTGTTAAAGCAAATCCTAATACAAACATTAATCTTAAGTACTTCATTTTTAATTTTTTTTAAGGTTGATATAAAATTTAATTCATAATTGTTTGTTGTCTCAATTTGTACTAATTTTTAAAAACTGCCAAAAAGATAAATCATGAAAAACATTGATTTAATACAATACTGAGTGGCAGCTTGAACTGGACTTTAAAGGAAGAGCGAAAAAATAAATACGACATTATTTCATATTTTGTACTGAGTTCCTTCATTGCAATCTCATTTAAAAATTCACTTCACTTTATAAGTTAATGAATGTTGTGCCAACCGTTGATAATACTTTTAAAATTCTCAGCCGGATTTTTTCCTATTGAAGCTACATAAAGGTGAATGATAAGAAAAATTGAAATCAGAAATCCTGCTGCTGAATGAGCTACTGCCGTAATTAAAACGCCGCTACAAGAATAAATTCGATCAATAATAATTTCAGGAAATAAAAGTGCAAACCCCGAGATTATTACAAACGGAACAAAAAGATACATTACCACTACATATGAAAGTTTTTGGAGTGGATTAAATTTTCGTTTTTCGGATAAGGGAAATGGATGAGGTGCTCCTTTAAACATACCAAATGCATAATAATGAGCTTGTTTCATTAATCTTTTGGAAAAACCTTTTGGTTTAATCAGGTAAAAGCTTATATTTTTAGTTGCAAAGTTACCTATAAAGAATAACAGGTAGTTCAAAGTCAGAACAACGCCTGAGATATTGTGCGTATTAACAGCCAGTTGAAACTCGATAAAAGATGATTCAACTCCCCACTGCATTGATATCCCGGTAATAATGAGAATAATAATTCCCACTGCATTTATTCCGTGCCAGATACGTAACCAGAGTGGGTAAAAGTATAATTTGGTATTTTCTGAATTCATAATTCTATTTCTTTAAATATCTGAAGATTAAATGAATGATCATTCCACCAATAGCCATAAAAAATATCAGATAGCTTAGTTTTTTCAAAAGCGGGAACTGTTGTGCCCCAATCACATACGATTGATTGGCAAAAATTGATCGAACCGATGAACTATCACTTCTGCTTTGAAGGTTAGTGTATTTATATAACGATGCTTTTAATTTTGAATCAGCATTATGACATTCAACGCATTTTCTTAAAGCCTGGTCTTCTTTCAGAATGTTATGCGAAACCATTAAGGTGTCAGTAACTTCAGTATGACATTCGATGCAGCGGACATTTTTAAAATGTAATTCCTGATTGGGAAGCCAACTATGTATTTGAACTATTTTCGGATTTTCATAACCTGAAATCATTTCAAAACGATTCATATCATTATGGCATGATAAACACAGACTGTTACTGAAAGCAACAATCTCTTCAATGCTTCCACTATTTCGGGCCGTGGGTTTGTAAGTATGCTGGTTATGGCAACTTGCACACGAAAAATGATCGCCACTTACCTGGAAGTGGACACTCTTTTTAAATTCTTCATCAATTCTTTCGAACTGATATTGTGCATAGGTTGGGTCGCCACCATGGCAATCAAGACAACTGCTCATCGGCTGCAGTTTCAATTTTCCATCGTGTGGATAAACCGAATAATCATATGAGTGGCAATCAGTGCAATCAAAACTTTTATGAACCCCAAGCAGGATAGCAGTTGTATCCATAATGTAATATGGGTTCATCAATCGTTTCTGTTCAGCATTGGTTACCTCATTAAGAAAAGAGAATATTTTAGAGGAATGACATTTAAGACAGGCATGATTCTTTGGATCATCATATGGTGTCTGAGCCTTTATCAGTGAAAAAAAACCTGATAAAATAATAAACAGTGGCAGTATAAAATTTTTCATATTCATTGGTTGTAAGTGGATGAGGTAAAATCACATCAAGTTATTTTACCGCTTTGTTTGTCAGATATTTATATATCTTTAAGTTTCATAATTAAAATGCCCACAAACGAGTAATTGTGAAACCAATGGCAATTCCATCTATATTGAATCCTGAATTTGTGTACATCATATTCTCCTGCGGATTCATAAAGGCACCATTGCTCACATACAATTGAAAAGCGTGAGTAAATGTCGAAATTTGCCAGCCAATAGCTATGTTTGGTTTATAATCAGGCATGACAGTTTGTTCAGAAATTGCTTCAATTTTTAGTGGCTGATTATAATTAAACGTGAGCGCTGATTGCGGGCTGATTTTTATTCTTCCCAACGCATGAACTCCAACCAAATCATGGTTTTCGTCCCAGAAAACCATATTAAAGTGGGTAAAACTTGCACCAGCCTGAACAGAGAGCCATTCCGTAAATTTACGACTTACCATAACCTGTGTGTAATACGACATTTTATCAACGAATCCTATTTTTTTCAAGGTTTGATCTAATTCACCTTTTGTATCGGTAACTGTATCATTTTCGAAACTGCCTGCTCCCCGGCCATCCATACCAACCACACCATAAACAGCAAGACTAACCGGCATTTTATTATCGCTGGTTTGCTGAAGAATGCTGTATTTGGCACTCACATCGGTTAACATATGGATTTTTGATAGTCCCGCACCAATCTGAAGATTTTTTATTGGTACGTAATCCAATGCCAACCTGATATTTGTTGCGGCACCATAAATTCCCCAAAGGTCTGAAATGCCGTTTTCAATTGTACCAAACTTGTGTTGAATAGCAAATCCAAGTGTTTTTTTATCGAAAACAACAGTGGTTTGATCATCAACCAGGAAATTACTTTCAAAGGTAGTGACAGGAAAAGCCGGGGTTTCTTCGCTCTCAGTTTCCTGAGCAAAAGACAAACTAAAAACGAATCCTGTTAATAGTATGAATAATATTGATTTTTTCATTTCTTCTACTTTTAAATAGGTTAGTTATTTTTAGCACCTTCCTCAATCCAGGTAAGCACCAGCGTGGCTTCATTCGCACTATATTTTTTCCAGGCATGTACCGATGTTGATGGTGAAGGGAAAGTGTAGATCTCGCTGTCGGCAGGAGTAGTAAGGTTTACATATCCCGGAACAACCTGATTATATGATTTTCCTGAACTAAGATCAGGAGCGGTACCACCGGTATTGTGGCACGAGATACATTTTGCTGTAAATATTGGTTGTATCTGAGTTGCATAACTTACAGGTTCTCCATCTGGATTGGGAGGAGTTACCTCTTCCGGCATAATCCAGTTGTAGCTGCATCCGGCCAATACTGCAGCAAGCAATATCATTATCAAGAATAGGCTTATTTTTTTCATCGGATTGAAATTTTAATATAAAATAGACTTCTCTTTTAATAAAGAAGCTTTTTTTATATAGGTTTACATATCAGCGTTTTAAAGTACTGCGATTGAATTTGTCAACAGCGCTTTGGTGTATTTAGAGTTGTGGATTCCAAGACTGTATTCTCTCAGACAGAACTGGAAGTTAAGAATTGCACCATATTGAGCATTGGTTAGTTGCAATTTTGGCAGTTTATTGTTTTTGTCTTTCTGGGCCTGTGTCCATGCACTTCCCGGAGCAGAATTCCGGAATGGGCCTGTTTCGTTTGCATTGCCGCCAGGATTTAACGAAGGATCATAAACATTAAGATATCCGTCATAATGTTTTGAAGTTAATGCATACCACAGGTTAGCTTCCTCATCATCGCTCTGATTTAAAATTTCTACTCCATTTACCACTAATTTGGCAGCCAGTGCTTCAAGTAATTCTTTTTGTTTTGCGCGTGGATCAATCCAGTAAGTAATATTACTATCATTGATAGGTGATTGGTGGCAACCGGCAGTATTACAAGTTGTAAAGTTACCTTTTGCAAAGAAAGTATGACCACCTGCTTTTCCAACAACGCCTGTACCCATATGGCAATCTGTACACGAAGCCACTGAAGCGTGGGGTGAACTGGAATATCCCATTGTGCCTGCAAATTCAACACCACCAACACCTGCAAAAGCAGTTCCTACTGTACCATAATGCAAATCCATGCGGTAACTTGGATTAATGATATTATTTGTAGTATTTAAGGTATCATGTGCAATTCCTTTCGGATTTGCTGCAATTGCTTCATAATCCTGTGAATTACCGGTTTGCAAATTTGTTTGCGGACGCGGCTGATGACATTTAACACAAAGATTACTACTTCCGTTATCAGCAGCCAGATTAATTGTTTTCTTACCACCCCACATTGTTAATGCTGCCGGTGCAGTTGTTGTTAATGCAGGCAGATCTGATGAAGCATAAGTTTTGTGAATTGAGCTGTGGCAAGTTGCACAAAGTAATTTTCCGTAGGCTGTTCCTGATGTCGCGACATAGCCATTTGTGTACTTACCATTCGTACCAAGAATAAAATCGCATTTAACGTTGTTGGCCACAACGTACTTGAACCCTTCCTGTTCGTGACAAGGTGCACATGTTGTATTACCGGCTTCTTCTTCTGCTGCTAATCCATACTCATGTTTTGATAGTTGGAATTCAACAGCAATTTTATCAACTACACCGGGTGCATGACAAATAATACAGGTTTCGTTGGCATCTTTACCATCGGTTCCATCTGTTCCATCAGCACCGGCTGCTCCTTCAGGTCCCAATGGGCCTTCTTTTACACACGACGATGCGAAAAATGTTAAGATTAACCCGAATAGAAATAATTGGAAGAAATTTCTGTGTTTCATATCGCAAAAAAAATTAGATAAGGTTTTAAAGCTTTTTTCAACAGGCTAAAAATAGTTACTTACCTACCTGCCTTGACACATTCTAGGGTGATTTAAAGAGTTCGTGGGAGTGATTCTAAATAATATAATGATTGATAAATGTCAATCATCCATTGATGCTAACATGTTTTAGAGCAGGTTCGTCTAAAATCTCAATTTCGCTGGCATGTGTTTTTATCAGGTTCGATTCTTTAAACTGTTGAAGAATGCGCACAAGGCTTTCTTTGGTCATATTTGACATATCTGCCAATTCCTGGCGCGAAAGGGTGGTGATAAAGCGGTTTGATTTATAAATTTCGTTTTTCAGGTATAACAATGTATCGGCAACTCTGCCTGGCATATATTTCTGCGTTAGCCCAACCATTCTCGAAAGCAGAAAGTTATTCTGCCTTGTATGGGTTCTCAGTAATTCCACGGCAAATTGACTATTATTAGTAAAAAGCTGGGTTAGTTTTCCTGAATCAATTAAACAACAAGTTACCGGGGTTATGGCCGAAACTGTGAAATGATGAACATTCCCATTAAATAAACCTCCTCCTGTAATAAAGTTTCCTTTTCCAATTATTTTAATGATCAGACTTTTTCCTTTTTCGCCTTCCATAAAGATTTTGGCAAAGCCATCTTTCATACAAATTACATAGGTTGAGGCTGTATTTTGTTTGATGATTGTTTCTCCGGTTTTGTATTTTATTTGCTGCTCTTTTTCGACAATTAAGTTTAACTCTTCATCATTCAGATTTTTAAAAATGTTCAATTCATCGTCCACAAAACACGATGTATTGCAGCAGTTTTGTTTTTTACTGTAGTCGTTACAAATTGTACAATCTTTATCTTCCACCTTTTTCATAATACTCTCATCACGTGAATTACCTGCCACCAGATAAAGCCGATTTAGCAGATTGCAACATATTTATTTGAATTGACTAAAGTATTGATCTTTGTCAATTTAAAGGCAGTAAATGCAAAATGAAATATTAACAGTAGTTTAGGGAGTGGGGGAAATAACGAATAATGTGGAGTCACATGGCTTAACAACAGTTTTTCACTCCCATGAAGTGTTTATAAAATTCTGGTGCCTCTTCCATTGGCAATATTCTCGGCATTGGTAATTAAAATTTCGCGAACACCTCTTTTTTTAGCCATGAAAGCGTTTTCCAGCTTTGGAATCATACCAGTATTTATAACGCCCTCGCTTTTAAATCCTTCAAATTGCTGATAATTCAGTTCGAACAATACTGATGCTTCATCTTCCGCATCAAGCAGTACGCCCCGTTTTTCGAAACAATAAAACAGATAAACATTAAAAAATGCAGCCAGATCGGCCGCAATTTCAGCCGCCATGGTATCGGCATTTGTATTCAGCAACAGCCCGTTTCCATCGTGTGTGATTGGAGCCACCACGGGTACCACGTTTTCTGAAAGCAGCAAACGTAACTCACGTGAGTTCACTTCTTCCACATCGCCAACAAATCCATAATCGACGGTTTGAACCGGGCGTTTTCTGGCTCTCACCAAACTTAAATCGGCACCCGTAAGTCCCAGTGCATTGCAGTTACGCGCCTGCAATCCTGCCACAATTTTCTTGTTAACCAAACCACCATAAACCATTGTTACCACATCAAGTGTGGCTGCATCCGTAATCCTCCGGCCGTCAACCATTTGTGTTGGTATTCCAAGCTTTTCAGCAATTTGAGTTGCGGTTGAACCTCCTCCGTGAACCAGCATTTTATATCCCGAAATCCGTTTAAACTGATCGAGTAATACATTTAGCGTGTCAGGGTTTTCAACTACTTTCCCGCCTACTTTTATGATGGTTAGTCTATCCATTTTCCGATTTTTTTTAATTACAATTTTAGAAAGTTTTCGAGGATTTTTGCACCAATAGTTCCGCTTTTTTCAGGATGAAACTGAGTGGCATAAAAATTCTCACGGTGCAAAGCAGCGCTAAACTGACCGATATAATCGCAGGTGGCAATGGTGTGTTCGCCCACCGACGCATAATAAGAATGCACAAAGTAAACGTAAGGATTATTGAGATCGTTAAACAACGGGCTTTTCAGATTATGAATTTTGTTCCAGCCCATGTGTGGCACTTTTGTAATAAATTCTTCACCGGATTTTGGAAGAAACCGCTGCACCTTTTCATCGAAAATGCCAAGGCAATCGGTGTCGTTTTCTTCTGAATAAGAGCACATTAACTGAAGCCCGAGGCAAATTCCCAAAACCGGCTGTTTAAGTGAGATTATAAGTTCATCAAGTCCCTTCTTCCGTAGGTAATCCATGGTAGTGCTGGCTTCGCCAACCCCTGGAAAAATCACCTTATTCGCATTTCTGATTTTGTCGTGATCATCGGTAATCTCGGCATCAACATGCAGCCTGCTCAAGGCATTTTTCACCGACTCAATATTTCCGGCATTGTATTTAATAATTACAATATTCATAATGTAGCCCCTCCTTAATCCTCCCCAAGGGGAGGAGATTTAGAAATTTATAAGAAATGTGCTGGTTTTCATTTGATGATTCTTACTCCTCTCTTCAGGGGAGGTTGGGTGGGGCTAACAACAATTCAATTACCTGTTTCATTTCTTTAAATTCCTGTTTGTTGTATAATCGTGTGAGGTACACAATTTTGCCGTTTTTGTCGATTATCACATTGCGTGTAACCCCGGATTTCGGGGCGGCGAAAGTGTAAAATATCTTTCCTCCCGGATCAAGTGCCAGCGGATAGGTGATTCTAATATCGTCGGCAAATTTTTTCACTTTATCGAGCGGTTCATCCAAATCGATTCCGTAAAGTGCAAAGTTTTTATTGTTTTTGTGTTTTTGCCAGATTTCGTTTTCAATGTGAGGCATCTCTTTCCGGCAAACCGAACACCAGCTCGCTGTAAACTGCAACATTACCACTTTCCCTTTTAAATCCGATGTTTTTATGGTTTTGCCGTCAGTCAATGTAAACTCAATTTCGGGGAGTTGTTGCCCTGGCTGAACAATATATCCATATTCAGGTGGAATATTTTGCTTAGGAATTTCTTTTAGCTGAGCATAAGTTGACATAGCTAAAAGGCTTATAATTAAAAGAGTAATTTGTTGTTTCATGGTAATACATATAATCTAAAATATCGAATAAGGAATAAGAAACAAAAAAGTTCTTAGGTACTTGCAATTATTTTCTATTTCGCAATTCCTTATTTTGTTATTCTGTTATTTCCCATTTTTTCAGTTAAATACCACAGTCCGGTTTTTATACACCAGAATTTTTCGTTGAAGGTGCTTGTACACCGCCTGCGAAAGTACAATTTTTTCGAGGTCGCGCCCTTTGCGTATTAATTTTTCAACTGTGTCAATGTGGCTGCAGCGGGTAACATCCTGTTCAATGATTGGCCCGGCATCGAGTTCAGAAGTTACATAATGACTTGTGGCCCCGATAATTTTTACACCGCGCTGGTGAGCAGCATGATAAGGTTTTGCCCCGGCAAATGCGGGCAAAAACGAATGATGAATATTGATGATTTTGTTTGGAAACTGGTTGATAATATCGGGCGAAAGTATTTGCATGTACCTGGCCAGGACAAGAAAATCGATTTTGTATTTTTTCAGTAATTCAATTTCATTTTTTTCCTGTTCAGCTTTGTTTTCTGCATCAATCGGAAAATAATGAAAATCAATGCCAAACCGCTCTGCCACAGGTCTCAGTGTTTCGTGATTGCTGATGATTAACGGCAATTCAACATCCCATTCTCCGGCAGTGTAACGCCCCAGGATATCAAACAAACAGTGTGGCATTTTCGATACAAACAGCGCCATTCGTGGAATGTCGTCGGGCAGATAAATACGCCAGTTCATTTGCAATGAGCGGGCAATCAGCGTATCAAAATATTCCCCGATTTTATCGGAAGGAATGGCAAAATTGTCGAGTTCCCATTCAACCCGCATATAAAAAATACTTTCCTGCCGGTCAACATGCTGGTCGAGGTAAATAATATTGCCATGGTTTTTGTTCAGAAACTCCGTTACTGTGGCGAGAATTCCCTGTCGGTCGGGGCAGTGAATCAGCAAAATGGCCGTGTTTTTTTTCTCGCGTAATGGTTTTATAGTTTTCATAAAACTCCTTTTGTTGAAGGCAATTCAAAATTAAAAACATTTCGTTTAATGGCCATTTTTATGGCTTTTGCAAAAGCTTTAAAAATAGCTTCTATTTTATGGTGTTCGTTGGTTCCTTCGGCTTTGATGTTGAGGTTGCAAAGCGCCGTGTCGGAGAACGATTTAAAAAAGTGCATAAACATTTCGGTTGGCATATCGCCAATTTTTTCGCGTTTGAATTCTGTATTCCAAATCAGCCAGGGCCGTCCGCCAAAATCGATGGCAGCCAATGCTAGGCAATCATCCATCGGAAGACAAAAACCATAACGTTCCATTCCAAGTTTACTTCCCACTGCTTTTCTGATAGCTTCACCCAACGCAAGTGCAGTGTCCTCAATGGTGTGGTGTTCGTCAACTTCGAGATCGCCTTTTACTTTAATGGTGAGGTCAATGCCGGCATGTCGCCCGATTTGGTTTAGCATGTGGTCGAAAAAATGAAGCCCCGTTGAAATATTGCAAACCCCTGAACCGTCGAGATTCAGTTTGATTTGAATACCGGTTTCTTTGGTTGAACGCTCAACAATTGCGGTTCTTTCGGGCAAAGCAACACACGCATAAATATCATCCCAATCAGTCGAAATCAAAACACAATATTCCGAAAGACTTTGTTTTTCAAGTTCTTCAGCAAGACTGCCATCATTAATCAGAATTCCTTTTGCGCCAAGATTCTTGGCCAGCTGAATATCGGTTACTCGATCGCCAAGTACGAACGAGTTTTCCAAATCGTACTCGTCGGTCATGTATTTTGTCAACATACCTGTACCAGGTTTGCGGGTAGATAGATTTTCGTGCGGAAAACTGCGGTCGATACAAATTTCGTCAAAAACAACACCTTCGTTTTCAAAGGCTTTCAGAATAAAATTATGAACCGGCCAGAAAGTATTTTCTGGAAACGAGGCTGTTCCCAGCCCATCCTGGTTAGTTACCATCACCAGTTTATAATCGAGATTTCTCTTAATTAACGACATGTTCCGAAAAACACCCGGAAGAAATTCAAGTTTCTCAAACGAGTCGATTTGCTCGTCGGCAGTTTCAAAAATCAAAGTGCCGTCGCGGTCGGCGAAAAGTGCTTTTTGTTTCATTATTATTCAGGTCAAAAAGTTTTTAAAGCTTTTAAAAGCAGGTCGTTTTCTTCAGGAGAACCAATTGTAATACGCAGGCAATCAGCACAAAGATGCACCTTTGAACGATCGCGGACAACGATTCCGAGTTTAATAAGTTTTTGGTACAAATCGGGTGCATTGTTAACTGCAACAAGTAAAAAGTTGGCATCAGAAGGGTTAATTTTCTGCACGATGTCAAGCTTTTCAAGCTCTTCCGAAACTCTTTTCCGCTCGCTGATTAATGTCGAAACCCAGTTTTCAACTACGGTTTTGTTTTCGAGCAGTTCGAGCGCCTTCTGCTGGGTCAAAATATTCAGATTGTAGGGGTATTTTATTTTATTCAGTACTGCAACAATTTCTGGAGCTGCAAAAGCCATCCCGAGCCGGATACCAGCCAGTCCCCAGGCTTTTGAAAGTGTTTGCAGAATCACCAAATTCTGATGTGTTTGGAGGTCAGAAAGCAGCGAATTGCCGGGTGAGAAATCGATATAAGCTTCGTCAACAACTACAATTCCTTTGAAATTGCGCACAATGTGCAACATTGCCGAACGGCTCAGATTGTTTCCGCTCGGGTTGTTGGGCGAACACAGAAAAATAAGTTTTGTATGTAAATCAACCGCATGAAGCACATTCATCGGGTCGAGCACAAACCCGGGCGAAAGCGACACTTTGCGAATTGCCACATTGTTGATATTGGCAGCCACCTGGTACATACCGTAAGTGGGGTCGATGGTTACAATATTGTCGGTTTCGGGTTCGCAAAAAGCGCGAATCAGCAAATCAATGGGTTCGTCGCTGCCGTTGCCTAGAAAAATCTGTTCGCGGCTCACGCCTTTGATATCCGAGATTTTCCGTTTCAGCATTTTTTGCAAAGGGTCGGGGTAACGATTATACGGTGCATTAAACGGGTTTTCGTTGGCATCAAGAAAAACCTTTCCATCGCCACTAAACTCATCGCGGGCTGAAGAATACGGAACCAGGTTTTTGATATTTTTTCTGAGTAGTTTGTTTAAATTCATAATTGTTTAAATTTTTGTAAATAGTTCACTATGCAAAAGCGTATTTTATAAATTTGTCCAATGAGTCCAACTGTATTTAAAGAACAGAATTACAGGTTCTTCTTTTTTTCGAGGGAAGAGAAACGCATACATATTCACGTTATCAGCCAGGAAGGAGAAGCAAAGTTCTGGATTGAGCCGGAAATTGAAATTGCCAGAAGTACTGGGCTCAACAAACAACAGATTAATGTGTTGTTTAATTTGATAAAACAAAAAGAAAATGAAATCAGAAATAGCTGGAAAGAGCACTTTGGAGGTTGAAGTAACCAATATTTCAACACATGGATTTTGGTTGATGCATGGCGATGGTGAATTCTTTTTGCCGTTTAGTGAATTTCCGTGGTTTAAAAATGCCCGTATTTCCGAAATAGCTGACGTACAGTTGCTAAACGGACAGCACCTTTTCTGGGAAAAACTCGATATCGATTTAACTTTAAACATGATTCAGAATCCGAAAAACTATCCTTTAATTTCCAAATAATCAGTTTTTTAATCTAATTGCAACAGCATTTTTATGTGCATCAAGCAATTCAGCAGCAGCCATTTTTTCGATGGCCGGGCCTATGTTTTTTAGTCCTTCAAAAGAAATTTGCTGAAAAGTAATCTTTTTCATAAAACTGTCGAGATTTACTCCACTAAACGACCGTGCCCAGCCGTTTGTTGGCAAGGTGTGGTTGGTTCCCGAAGCATAATCTCCGGCACTTTCAGGTGTGTATGCACCCAGAAAAACCGAACCTGCATTCACAATTTTTTCAGCAACGGTTTCAAAGTTGGCAGTGTTAATAATCAGGTGTTCTGGAGCATATTCGTTAATTAAATCAACCTGGTCTTCAATTGATTCCAGAACAATGCTTACACTGTTTTCAAGCGCTTTTGCTGCCGTTTGTTTCCGGGGTATTTTTTCAAGCTGAATTTCAATCTCATTCAAAACTTTTTGGGCTGTTTTTGCCGAACTTGTTACAAGCACAACCTGGCTATCGACACCGTGTTCGGCTTGTGAAAGCAAGTCGGACGCAACAAATGCCGGGTTTGCCGATTCATCAGCCAAAACAAGCACTTCCGAAGGCCCAGCCGGCATATCAATAGCCACGTCGGCGATGCTTACCAGTTGTTTTGCGGCAACCACATACTGGTTCCCGGGACCAAAAATCTTTGAGGTTTTCGGAACCGTTTCTGTTCCGTAAGCCATTGCACCAATCGCTTGTACACCACCAAGTTTGAAAACATTTACCACGCCCGAAATTTTTGCAGCATACAAAATTGCCGGATTAATTTTTCCCTGTTTATTGGGTGGAGAGCAAAGTACAATCTCACGGCAACCCGCAATCTGCGCGGGTATTGCCAACATCAACACAGTTGAAAAAAGCGGAGCCGTTCCTCCGGGAATATACAATCCCACTTTTTCGATGGGTACAGTTTTTTGCCAGCAGGTAACTCCGGGCATAGTCTCCGTTTTTTTCAATGTCGAAAGTTGCGAAGCGTGAAATTTCAGAATATTTTCGGCTGCCAGCGCAATGGCATTTTTCAGTTCAGCATCAACCAGCTTTTCGGCTGCCGCAATTTCTTCTTCCGAAACACGAAAATTCAGGAGGTCAACCACGTCGAATTGCAGTGTATATTTTTGAAGCGCAGCATCGCCGGTTTGCCGTATCTCATCCAATACAGGCCGTACCTTTCCGAATAACTCTGAAACGTCAAAAACCGGTCGTTTCAAAATATTGGGCCAGTCGGTTTTCTTCGGATTAATAAAAGTTTTCATTTTTTAGTCGTGAGATTTTAGTATCCAGTATCCAGAATTGACATCTCATTACTCAATACTTTATACTTCCTGTCTAATTAAAAAATCATCTTTTCAATCGGAATCACCAGAATTCCTTCAGCACCGGCTTTTTTCAGTTTGCCGATAACTGTCCAAAAATCGTTTTCTTCAATTACCGAGTGCATCGAGCTCCAGTCTGCTTCGGCCAGCGGCACAACAGTCGGGCTTTTTATGCCGGGCAAAAGAGTCGCTACTTCCTGAATTTTTTCGTTGGGCACGTTTAGCAAAATGTATTTCTTGCCTTTGGCGCGCTGCACCGATTCGAGCCTGAAAATTAACTCATCAAGAAGTTCCTGTTTTTCTGCTGAAAGATTGGGATTGGCAACCAGAACCGCCTCCGATTTCAGAACAACCTCAACTTCTTTTAGCCGGTTGCTTACCAATGTGGAACCCGAACTTACAATATCGAAAATGGCGTCGGCCAATCCGATTCCCGGGGCAATTTCAACCGAACCTGTAATTACATGGATTTCGGCAGCGATGTTGTTTTCCGCCAGGTATTTCCGCAGAATGGAAGGGTAGGAGGTGGCAATTTTTTTGCCGTTGAAAAAATCCAGCCCGTTGTATTCCAGCGATTTGGGAATGGCCAGCGACAAGCGGCATTTACTGAAACCAAGCCGTTTGGCAATAACCACATTCTCGCCTTTTTCAAGCATTTCGTTTTCGCCTACAATTCCAAGGTCGGCAACACCATCGGCCACGGTTTGCGGAATGTCGTCATCGCGCAGAAAAAGTGCATCAATCGGGAAATTTTTCGATTCGGCAATCAGTGTCCGTCGCCCGATATTCAGGTCGATTCCCGCTTCCTGAATCAGTTGCATCGAGTCTTCATTTAACCTGCCTTTGGTTTGAATCGCAATTTTAAGTCTGTTCATTTTATAATTTTCATTAATATTTTTTATTCGTTTCTTTCCCCTCCCCTTTGGGAGGCCGGGTGGGGCTTCTTAACAAAAAAGGCCCACCCTCAGGGTAAGCCTTTTCTGAAAATATCTTCGTTCTATACAAAAAAATTACAGCCTACCCTGAGATTGGATTTTACCATGATGCCCGTGATGTAATTTTGCAGAGATCATTCTTCCTGTTTTTATTTTACACAATGAT
>DYSZ01000063.1:2378-17701 GCA_020726265.1 Draconibacterium orientale | reverse complement strand
CTGGCGACCTACCCATAATTTCACCACAACCGTACATTTGGGACGAAGGCGTCGAGTGGAGCAGCACCTGGTTTATAATGGTCTGGCAGTTTTACCAGGTTTACGGCGACAAGCGAATTCTTGCCCGCCATTACGAACCCATGAAACGATACATGCAGTTTCTCGACAGCATCTCCGACAATTATATTTTGCAAATGGGCTGGATTGGCGACTGGGGCAGCATGGTAAAAGGATGGAAAGAAGGCCAGCCCGAGTCGGTGCCAACGGCTTTCTATTTTTACGATGCGGTTATTCTTTCTAAGATTGCGCATGTTTTGGGGAATGAACCCGAAAGTCAGCAATTTGCAGTACTTGCTGATGAAATAAAATCGGCTTACAACAAAAAATATTTCAATCCCGAAACCGGAAATTACAACGAAGGCAGCCAGATGGCCAATGCTTTTCCGTTGTTTCTGGGATTGGTTCAGGAAGAATACAAGGCAAAAGTCTTTGAAAATCTTGTTGCCGATATTGAGGTGACAAACGACACGCACCTCACCACCGGGGTTTTGGGAACGAAATACATGCCCGAAGCGCTGGCACAGCTTGGCCGGACTGATGTGGTGTGGGAACTCATCAACCAAAAAACCTATCCAAGCTGGAACAGCATGATGGAAAAATACACCACCGTTTGCGAGTTCTGGACACTGAAACAATCGAAAAACCATGTGATGATGGGCAGCATCGATGCGTGGTTTTTCAAATATATTGTCGGAATCAGGCTGAGTGAGGAAGCGCCGGCTTTCAAATCTTTTATTATTCAACCTCACGTTTTGAAGGATTTGGACCACGCTACTGCAAGCACCGAAACCATTTGCGGAAAAGTTTCTGCAGAATGGAAAATCGAAAATAGAAATTTCAGACTGAATGTTGAGGTTCCATTTAATACAACAGCAAAAGTATTCATACCTGCCAGTGAAAAGGCTGTTATAAAGGAAGGAAATTTGATGCTGAAAGAAGTTAAAGAGATTGAGTATATGGGCTTTTTAGATGGATTTCACCTGTTGAAAGTGCCTTCAGGAAAGTATAATTTTATTGTGAAAACAGTGTCACATTGAGCGAAGTCGAAATGTGATTATACAGTCTTCGACTACGCTCAGACTGACTGAAAAGAATATTAAGAAGATAATTGATGAAATATTTAGGCATTTTATTATTTGTACTTGTATCGTGTTCACAGCCAGCAAAAATCGAAAAACAACCGGTTGATTATGTGAATCCGTTTATCGGAACAGGAGGCGAACCGGACAAAGGTTTTGGAAATATGTTTCCCGGGGCTGCTTACCCGTTTGGAATGGTTCAGCTCAGCCCTGACAATGGCGGACAAAACTGGAAGTACAGCGCCGGATACCGGTATTACGACAATTTCATCACAGGTTTTTCACACACGCATTTGAGCGGCACAGGCGTGGCCGATTTCTGCGATATTTCGGTGATGCCGACTACAAAACCCATCGTAGAAAAGTATTTTGTTCAGGATGATTCAACGGGTGCTGAAATCATCGCTGAAAACAAGCTTGACCCGCATAGTTTTATCAATCGCGACGGGCACCCGGGTCTGTTCGACAAACATTTCCTGCTGAAATACCGTTCGGCTTTTTCACACGAAACAGAAAAAGCTTCACCTGGTTATTATGCAGTAAAACTGGCTGACGACGAAATCGATGTGGAACTGACCACCACTGAGTTTGTGGGGATGCACAAGTATCATTTTAATAAAAAACCAGATATTCAGCATGTAGTTTTAAATCTCGGTTTTACAAATACCGATACGCCTGTTGAAACCTATGTAAATTACTGCACACCCGAACTGGTTACTGGGTACCGTTTTTCTACCGGAAAAGCGAGTGTTCACCGCGTGTTTTTTGCCATGCAGTTTTCACGTAAATCCAACGTTTTCAGGGTTTTTAATGCCGAAGAAAAACTGGCAGATGGTAAATCGGGAAAAGGGGAAAAAGTGGCTGTGGCTGTTACTTTTAATGGAAACGAAAGTGACGAACTGTTGCTGAAAGTGGCCATTTCATCGGTCAGCGAAGAGGGAGCGCTTAACAACCTGAAAACTGCGGATGCTTTTGGCTGGGATTTCGACAAAATGCGGCAGTCAACCCGTGAAAAATGGAACGAAGAGCTTTCGAAAATTAAGGTTACTACACCTGATGAAAACCTGAAAACCATCTTTTACACATCGCTTTATCACTGTTATATTGCGCCGTACCGGTTTTCGGATGCCGATGGAATGTACAAGAATTTTAATCATCAGCCCGAAAAAGCTGAAGGTTATACACATTACACACTGCTTTCGCTGTGGGATACTTTCAGAGCGCTGAACCCTTTGCTGGCATTGATGCAGCCCAAAGTTGAAGAGGATATTATTCATTCGATGCTGGCGAAATACCGGCAGACCGGTGAACTTCCGTATTGGGAAATTGCTGGAAACGAGGGCGGTTCGATGATTGGTTACCACGCGGCGGTTCTGATGGCCGATGCGCTGGCAAAAAACATCGGGAAATACGACCTGAATGAAATTTACACGACCTTGAAAGCTGTTTCGGAAACTGAACGGAAAGGACTTGGATTTTACCGTGAATTTGGTTTTGTGCCCACCGACCTCGAAGAAAGCGGAACCGTTTCTAAAACACTTGAATATGCTTTCGATGACTGGTGTATCGCACAGGTGGCGCGAATGGCAGGCGATTCAGTCGGGTACGAAAAATACATGTCACGCTCCGAAAATTACAAAAACCTGTTCGACCCGAACTACCGCCTGTTCAGGGGTAAAAACAGCGACGGAAGCTGGTACGAACCTTTTCATCCGCGGTTTGCCGAATATGGAAACCCGCATTGCGTGGAAGGAAACACCTGGCAATATTCGTTTTTTGCACCACACGATATGCCCGGACTGATTGAACTGATGGGTGGCGAACCTGGTTTCGAACTGATGCTGGGCAGTTTATTTACACAATCTTCAGAATTGTTAGGCGAAGATACCGAAGATGTTACAGGATTGATTGGGCAATACGCACACGGAAACGAACCCAGTCACCATGTGACTTATTTGTACAATTACATTGGCAAACCTGCAAAAGCGCAGTTTTACACCAACAAAATCATTAAAGAGCTTTATCAGAATTCGCCTGAAGGATTGTGCGGAAATGAAGACTGTGGCCAGATGTCGGCATGGTATGTTTTCAGCGCTTTGGGAATGTACCCGGTGAACCCGGTTGAAGGCCGCTACTGGCTCGGAAGCCCGCAGTTTGAAAAGGCTGAAATAACTCTGCCAAACGGAAAAACATTTACATTAAAGGCAAATCATGTTTCTGCTGAAAATATTTACATCAATTCAGCCAAATTGAATGGTCAGCCTTTTGGCAGAAATTACATCACCTGGGAAGAAATTCAGCAGGGCGGGATTCTTGAGTTTGAAATGACAGGTAAAATGATTAATGAAAACCTATGCTATGATAAATAATGAATTGAACAAATACAAATGGATGAATCAACCCAAACATTTTGTGGTTGATAAAAATCGGCTGATTATTGAAACAGAACCCGGCACCGACCTGTGGCAGCGCACTTATTACGGGTTTCAAAACAGCAATGCCCCAGCATTTCTGCAGGAAGTGGAAGACGATTTTTCGTTTGTGGTGAAAACCGAATTCGAAGAGAGCAGTTTTTTATACGACCAATGTGGTTTGCTGCTTTTTATCGATAACGAAAATTGGGTGAAAGCTTCGGTGGAATTTGAAAATGAGCAATTTTCAAGATTGGGTTCTGTTGCGACAAACCTCGGTTTTTCCGATTGGGCCACCATCGATATTTCGTCGGATATTTCTGAAATGTGGTACCGTATCAGTCGCCGCGGACAGGATTTTTATATCGAAAATGCTGTTGATGGGAAAAGCTGGAAACAGATGCGGATGTTTCACTTGCACAAAACCGCGGAGAAGGTGAGCGTTGGCGTTTATGCCTGTAGTCCGCTGCAATCATCCTTTAATGGCGTTTTTTCTGAGTTCGGAATTACTCCCTGTCAGTGGCAGGAATATAGAACCCATTAAATCTGTACAAGTGATTAAAAAAAGTAAAATATCGAAATTGATTTTGTCTGTTGTGGCTTTTGCAATACTGTTTATTCAGTGTAAAACAAAGGAGACTGAAAAACAGCCGGCTGAAATACAGGTGTATGTTGATGTTCCTTTTATCCAGGAAACCCACGAAGCTTTTCAAATCAGCGACAATCCGGAGGATAATGAAATCCGTGGAATTGCAGTTGACAATGAATCGACAGTCTGGATTGCCACGGCTTCAGGAGTTTTTAAAAGGAAAGAAGGAACCCGGATTTGGGAATCGGTGATTACCGAAACTGACCGTGGTCCGGCGTATTCAGCAATTGTTTCAGATGAAGGAACAGTTTTTCTGGGTACTTGGAATGGTATTTATTCTAAAAAAAACGGAGAGCTGAAAAAACAAACCGGACCCAAACCACCTGTTTCAGTAGTTACTTCAAAAGGAACAGAAACCTGGGCACTGGGACCGAACGGAATCTGGTTGTTGAAAAACGGCAACTGGGAAGAACAACCCTTCAAAATTGCCCGTTCAGTCCGGGGTGCAGCAGCCGATGGAAACGGTAGTTTGTGGGTGGCAACCGACGCTGGTTTGTACCAGTGCAGTGGCGGACAAACAAAACTTTTTCAGGCTGAACTCATCAGCGCCTACTCAAAAACGGTAGCTTTTGCTCCCGGCAACGAAATCTGGACAGGTGTGATGGGCGGAGTTTCCATCATGCAAAACGGAACTTTCGCAAAAGCTTTGACCCCGGAGCAGGGAGTTCCTACCATTATAGTTAATTGCATACGGCAGTCGCTCGACAGTGTGATGTGGGTGGGAACCGAGGTTGGTGTTGTGCGGTTTGCACCTGATGGTTCGAATTCGCTGCGGTTCAGCAAACGATGGCTGACAAACGACAAAGTAAATGACATTGCATTTGATAAAAACGGAAATGCGTGGATTGCCACTGAAAATGGAGTCAGCCTGATCAAAAGGAATACGATGGATTTGGCTGATAAGCAAAAATATTTCTATAACGAGCTGATGAAAAAACACATCCGCAAACCGTGGATTTGCGGAAATTTGCGGCTTAGTGTTCCCGGCGACACCTCAACCTGGGAAAATTCTGACGACGATAACGATGGCGAATACACTGGTGGTTATCTTGCCATGGAAAGTTTCCGTTACGCTGCCACAAAAGACCCCGATGCGCAGGAGAAAGCACGTAAAGCCTTTCATTTTCTGCGCTATCTGCAGGAAATAACCGGCACCGACAACTTTTTTGCCCGCACCATTGTGCCGGCTGACTGGATCCGTGTAAACGACGGGAACCGCACTTACACCGAACAACAAATTGCCGACGAACTGGTGGAAGATGCGCGTTACAAACCCGTTGAAAACCGGTGGAGAAAATCGGCTGACGGGAAATGGCTCTGGAAAGGCGACACAAGCAGCGACGAAATGGATGGCCACATGATGGCGTATTTCTATTTCTACAATTATGCAGCCACCGAAGCAGACAAAGCGGATGTCAGGAAACATGTTTCCACCATCATCGACGGACTGATAAAACACAACTACAACCTGGTAGATATTGACGGAACCCACACGCGATGGGCAGTCTGGTCACCTGACCAGCTTAACGGCGATCCCGACTGGGCATCGGAGAAAAGTCTGAACTCATTTGAGTTACTTACTTTTCTGAAGTTTGCCTATGGAATTACAGGGAATGAGTTGTACCAGAAAGAATACCTCAGACTGATAAACGAAGAAGGCTATCTCGAAAACGCCAAAGGCATTAATTCAAAAAACCCGGCGTGGCAGATTTATTTCGATTTGACAATGGAAGGCTACATGTTTCCGATACTTTTTAAATACGAAACCGACCCCAAACTGCTGGCTGTTTACAACGAAATGCTCGAAAAATGGATGGAACACCAGCCGCATGGCGAAAATCTGTACAACAACCTGGCCTACACCATCTGTACCGGAAAGAAAATCAATGTGGAGCAGACCGTTGAATTTTTAAAAGACGCCCCGCTCGATTTGGTTGACTGGCTCATTGACCACACCCTGCGTGAGGATGTAAAAGTTGTACATTCGCCCATTCTGGAGGAGGTGCAGATTTCAGAACTCCCACCGGCAAGCATCCGTGCCACTGTACGTTGGGACAAAAATCCGTGGGCTGCCATCCAGGGAAACCCTTCGCAGGTGCGTGAACCCGTTTTCTGGTTGTGGCCCTACTGGGAAGCAAAATATTTGGGAATAATTCAGGAATAGTTTCACCCTTTTCCGAGTAATTGGGACTTTGGGTGACCGTCAGACTGAGCGAAGTCGAAGTCTGTTTTTATTAAGTTTCATTGAATAAAAAGTATTGAAAGATGAAAAAACAAATTGTGAGTTTATTATTGATTGGTCTTCTGTTTTTAACAGGGAATCCTCTTTTCGCTCAGGAAAACATGCTTTGTCAGGGTGCCTACTGGACAGAAGATGAGGCCAACATCCTCATGAAAAAGTGGGCCACTGAATGGACAACCCGCGCTGACTGGGAAAAGCGTGCTGATATCATCCGGCAGGGATTGATAACCGGGATGAAATTTGACCAGATGCCAAAAGCCGGCAACGATTTCAAAACAATCATTCACAGCATCCGCGAAATGGATGGTTATATTGTCGAAAACATTGCCATCGAAAGCTTTCCGGGATTTTACATCACCGGCAATTTGTACCGGCCGCTGAAAACCGATAACAAGTGTCCCACCATTCTGAGTCCGCACGGGCATTGGGACGACCGCCGGATGAGCGAAGACGTTCAGAAACGCTGCGCCTGTTTTGCACGAATGGGAGCCGTGGTTTTTGCCTACGATATGATTGGTTATGGCGATTCAAAACAGGTTTCACATGATATTCCTATTGCTTTGGTTTTGCAGACTTACAACGGAAAACGGGTGCTCGATTACCTGGTTTCGCGACCCGATGTGGATGCTGAAAAAATAGGGATAACCGGCGAATCGGGAGGAGGAACGCAGACTATTATGCTCACGGCGCTCGACAACCGTATCAAGGTTTCGGTGCCGGTGGTGATGGTTTCAGCCTACTTTTTTGGCGGCTGCACCTGCGAAAGCGGAATGCCGGTGCATAAAAGCGACCATCATCAAACAAACAATGTGGAAATTGCTGCGCTGGCAGCTCCGCGCCCCATGTTGCTGGTTTCTGATGGTGGCGATTGGACCAAAAACACTCCCCGAATCGAAATGCCTTATCTGCAAAAAGTGTATGCATTGTATGGTGCCGAAAGCAAACTCGATAACGCGCACTTTCCGGGCGAAAGACATGGTTACGAGGCCTCAAAACGTTTTCCGGTTTATAATTTTTTCGATGAATACCTGGGGCTGAATGCCGGGAGATTGTACGGTGAAAAAGGATTTGACGAAAGTTTTGTTACTGTATTGCCAAAAGAAGACCTGCTTGTTTTTAACGACAAACACCCGCTTCCGGCGAATGCATTAAAAGGCAATGAGGCTGTGATAAATTATCTGAATTTGAAATAATAAAAGTTGTCATATTTTGTAATTTGAGGGAAAATGCCACAAAGACTCAAAGACACGAAGTTGCACAAATATTTCTTTGAATTCAATTGGTTTTACTTTGTGAATTCTTTGAGCCTTCGTGTTTTCGTGGCAAGAATTGGTTTTACTAAAATATGTTATGAATATAAATGGAGTTCAGCACTGAAATTTTGTAATAATATGAGAACTTAAAAAATGCCACAAAGACTCAAAGACACGAAGTTGCACAAATATTTCTTTGAATTCAATTGGTTTTACTTTGTGAATTCTTTGAGCCTTCGTGTCTTTGTGTCAAAAAGCAAGTAATAATAAATATCTTATAAAATGTTTAAAATCAATTATCTCGTGGTTTTTAGCCTGATTTTCTTCAGCCTGACTATTTCAGCAAAAAAATTCAACACCGTAAAAGTAGGGATGTGTGCCGATGTGCACCTGCCCACGATGCACGATTCAGAGTACAGGATTACCACGTTTATCGATGCAATGAAAAAGGAGAAACCGGATTTCATCATCGAACTGGGCGATTTTGGAACTCCGGAACCAAAATATGCAAAGTATTTCGACATCTGGAATTCTTTTTCGGGTGATAAATACCATGTGATTGGTAACCACGAAATGGATGGCGGCACCTCGCGCGAAAAAGCCATCGAATATCGGAACATGCAAACAGGGCACTATTCATTTCAGAAAAATGGGTTCAGTTTTATTGTGCTCGACGGCAACGATAAAAAGAACCCCGAAGCCAAAGGTTACAAACAGTTTATCGGCCCTGAGCAGGTAAGCTGGCTGAAAACCGAGCTGGCAAAAGCATCCGGTCCGATCGTGATATTTTCTCACCAGGGACTTTCTTTCTACAAGGGAGTGGAAGAAAATTACGGTGTGGAAAATTACCAGCAGATACAGGATTTGCTTGCCGCGCACAACGCACAAAATCCAACAACCAAAGTGGTTGCCTGTTTCAACGGGCACACCCACCTCGACTGGGCCGAAAACATCAACGGCATCTGGTACATTACCATTACTTCGATGTCGTATCACTGGCTGGGCGAAAACTATGAAAGCATCCGTTACAGCGCCGAAATAGATAAAAATTTCAAATGGATAAAATACACAGCTCCTTTTAAAGAGCCGCTTTTTACCACGGTCGAAATCTCCACGAAGGGAACCATTAAAATTGCGGGTAAAAAAACCGAATGGGTAGGGCCAACTCCCTGGGAACTGGGTTATCCTGAAGAACAGAAAAAATACATGCGCCCGGCCATTTCAAAACGAAACCTTAAATTCTAACCTTATGTGCCCTTTGTGCCTATGTAGTTCATCCTTAATACCACATAGGCACATAGAAACACATAGAAAAAAAAATCATGAATATCCGATTTTCCATAATCTTTCTGTTGTTGCTGGCTTTTGCAGGTTGTCAGACTTCAAACGAAATTCCAAAAGTGGTTGACCTTCGATGTGAATACCTCGAAAACCCGCTGGGAATCGATGCTCCAAATCCGCGACTATTCTGGAAAATGGAAAAACCGGGACGCGGAGTTCATCAATCTGCCTACCAGATTCAGGCAGCTTCAACTGCTGAGCTTTTGGCAAACGATTCTGCTGATTTCTGGGACTCGGGAATTGTGGAATCTGACCGGTCAATTCACGTTAAATATGCCGGAAAGCCATTGAAATCGGCTGACGCGGTGTTTTGGCGGGTAAAGATTTGGGACGAAAATATGGTTGAATCTCTGTGGAGCGAAATTGCCCGGTGGGAAATGGGAATCATGCATCAGCAGGAGTGGCAAGCCAGCTGGATCGGAGCGCCGGTTTCCATCACTTCAGGTGATATGAAATATGCTTCCCCGTTTTTCAGAAAGCAAATCAATCTTTCAGGTAAAGTAAAAAGGGCGCGGGCTTATATTTCGGGACTGGGTTATTACGAGTTGAACATCAACGGCACAAAAACCGGCGACCATGTTTTGTCGCCCAACCAGACCAACTTCGACAGGCGGCAGCAGGAAAACTGGGGCGAATCACGCATTGGCAATATGAAAACCACGGTTTTGTACGAAACCCACGATATAACTTCGGCACTGAAAGATGGCAAAAACACGCTGGGAGCTATTCTTGGCAATGGCTGGTACCAGCAGGCCGACCGGCCCGATAATCCGCAATATCTTTTCGATACGCCGCGTTTCATGGCTCAGTTTGTATTTGAATATGAAGACGGAAAATCGGATACCATTTTCAGCGACGAAAGCTGGAAAACCGCAACCGGCCCGATTTTGTACAACGGGCTGCATTCAGGAGAAATTTACGATGCCCGGCTTGAACTGAAAGATTGGAACAATCCGGGGTTTGATGATTCAGCCTGGAAAAATGCAGAACCTGTTCGTCCCCCAACCGGCGTTTTGAAGACGCAGACTTCTCCCCCCGACAGGGTAACTCAACCAATTAAACCGGTTTCGGTTTCACAACCCGAAAAAGGAATTTACCGGTTCGATATGGGCCGGATGATTTCGGGCTGGGCACGTCTGAAAATTTCGGGTGAAAAGGGTACAAAAATAAAACTGGTTTTTACCGAAGAATTTGGCCCGACTTACGGCCAAACCGATACGTATATTTTAAAAGGAGAAGGCGAAGAAGTTTGGGAACCACGGTTTACCTGGCATGCGTTCAGGTATGTCGATGTTTTTGGCTCGCCATCGGAACTGACACTGGAAAACCTTGAAGGCAGAGTAGTGAATACTGATGTTTCAGAAGCCGGAACATTCGAATGTTCAAATCCGCTTTTTAACCGGATTTTGGAAAATTACCGCTGGACACAGCTTGGCAACATGCACGGCGGAGTTCCAAGCGATTGTCCGCACCGCGAACGCCGCGGCTACACCGGCGACGGCCAGATTTCTGCACAATCGGCTATTTACAGTTTCAATATGGCAACGTTTTACACCAAATGGGTAGGCGATATCAGCGATGGACAGAACCACAAAACCGGCTATGTTCCCAACACCACACCCTACGACGACGGCGGTGGCGGGACACCGTGGGGCGCGGCTTATGTTATCATTCCGTGGTATATGTACCAGTTTTACGGCGATGTTTCCATCCTGAGAAATCATTACGAAGGAATGAAACACTGGATTTCGTTTATGAAAAACAGCCTCAGTAACGATGGTATTTTAAGAGGACAGGGTTTGGGAGAGTGGGTTCCGCCGGATATTGTGGCTGTTGACCCCGATTACGTAAATACCTGTTACTATTTCTGGAGCTGCAAACTGATGACCGAAGTTGCTGGTGTTTTAGGCGAAAAAACGGATGCTGATTATTTTTCAAACCTTGAAACGGATGCTGTGAACAGCATTGAACAAGTTTACTTGAATGCACCCGATTCGGTTTATTCTGTCGGAATACAAGGTGCAAACGCTTACCCGCTGGGATTTGGCTTTGCACAAGAAAAACACAGATCAGCCATTTTTGAGAAGATGGTGAAAATGCTGTACGAAAACAATCTCCATTTCGATACAGGAATTCTCGGAACCCCGCTTTTACTAGAAGTTCTGACAGAATCAGGCCGTGTTGACCTGGCATACTCTCTCATGAACCAGCACGATTTTCCGTCGTTTGGATTTATGATTGATAAAGGAGCAACCACCATCTGGGAAACCTTCCAGGGCGACGTTTCGCACAGTCATCCTATGTTTGGCAGTGTAACACAGTGGTTTTACAAACATCTGGGCGGTATTGTTCCTGACCCTGCCAATCCGGGATTCAAACACTGCATTATCAAACCCTGCCCGGTAAGCGGACTTGATTTTGTAAAAACCAATTACCCGTCGCTTTACGGAGCAATAAAAACCGACTGGAAACTTACCGGCAACGATTATGAACTGACGGTTTCTATTCCGCCAAATACCACAGCAACAGTTTATGTACTTGCCACCGGTGTTGACAAGGTAACAGAGGGAAACAAACCGGTTTCTGATAAAAATTCTGTAACATTTCTGCGGATGGATGGTCGGTTTGCTGTTTTTGCAATAGAATCCGGCGAATATTATTTTCGGTCGGTAGGAGCCAAAAACCTGCTGATGAAAACAATTTTACCTGCCCCTGTCATTCAGCCTGAAAAACCGACTTCTTTTACCGGCGATACGGTGGAGGTAGCCATTTCATCGGGCATGAAAGATGCAAAAGTATATTATACCACCAACGGTGCAGACCCTGATTCAACCTCTCATGTTTACGCTGATCCCCTGCAATTAACCGGCTCTTCACTGATAAAAGCCAGATCGGTGAAAAAAGGTTTCGGGACCAGTTATGTACAAACCTGTAAACTGAATTTTATCGATCCCGAAGTGAACGGTATCAACTACAATTATTTCGAAGGGAAATGGACAAAACTGCCTGATTACGTAAAACTTCCGGTTATAAAATCAGGAACTGTTTACGAGTTTGGTCTCGACAGAATCATTCCCGCGAAAGACGAATTCGGGGTTTCTTTTAATGGGTTTATCCAAATTGATGTCACGGGGGAATATGAGTTTATTCTCCGCTCAAACGACGGGACAAGGCTTTATATCGATAAAGAACTGGTAATTGACCACGATGACCCGCATGGCGCTGATATTGAAAAATCAGGAAAAATCAGTCTCGAAACCGGGAAACACCCTTTAAAACTCGATTATTTTCAGGCGGGCGGAGGCTTGTTTTTAATGCTTGAATATGCCGGTCCCGGTATTCAGCGACAGGTTGTTCCACCCCAGGTCCTTTTCAGAAAGTAACATAAACGGTGATGTTATTTTTTTCCAGATTTCATCAGTTTGGGTTAAAATTATATAGTCGCAGCTAAATCATTTAGCTTATATTTGGGCATTAAAAAACGTTTTAGCAACGGTTTTTAATGTCTTTATACTGTATTAATAAATACTGAATCAACCTGTATGAAGAAAATTTCATTAAACGACATCGCGAAACAACTTGGAGTTTCAAAAACGCTGGTTTCACTTGTTCTGAATGGCAAAGCAAAACAACATCGTATTAGCCACGAGGTTTGTAATAAGGTCACTGAACTGGCAAAAGAATTGAATTACAAACCCAACCAGATTGCCAAAGGCCTCAGGACCGGAAAAACCAATACAATCGGGCTGATTATTGCCGATATCGCCAACCCTTTTTTTGGGAAACTCGGTCGCGAAATCGAAAAGGAAGCAGCAAATCACGGTTACAGGGTTATTTTTTGCAGTTCCGATGAAAATCCCGCCAATTCGCAAAAACAGATAGAAATGTTGCAACAGGGACAGGTTGACGGGTTTATTATCGCGCCACCTGCCGGAAGTGAAAACCAGATACTTTCTTTAAAAAGGAACAGAACGCCTTTTGTTCTTATTGACAGAAATTTTCCGGATATCGACACAAATTATATTGTGGTTGATAATATTCAGGCTGCATTCGATGCAACCAGTCATTTGATTAACAAAGGGTACAAAAAGATCGCTTGTATAACGCTGAATGTACATCTGAACAATATGAATCAGAGGGTATTAGGTTATAAGCAAGCACTGATTGAAAATAATATTCCGGTAGATGAAGAACTGATAAAAATGATGCCTTTCACCCATGAAAAGGATGATATTGTGGAAGCCGTGAAGCAATTGGAACCCGGTAATAAAGCAAAGGTTGAGGCTGTTTTTTTTGCCACAAGCAAATTGGGAATTATGGGAATTGAAACCCTTCATTCGCTGGGATTACACATTCCGGATGATATCGCCGTGGTTAGTTTCGACGATCCGGATGCCTATAAAATCAGTCAACCCCCAGTTTCTGCAATTGCTCAGCCATTACAGGAAATTGGGCAGGAATCGGTAAAAGTTTTACTCGACCTGATGAATGATAATCAAAGCGAAACAAAAAAAATTGTTTTAAAGGCGAAATTTATCCCGAGACGGTCGAGTGGGGCCTGATTTTTTTTTCATTTTGCTAAAACGTTTAATCTAAATAGCATCGGTTAAAAATGGATACTACCAAAGGCTTTTATTTAGGAATCGATATCGGAGGGACCAAGTGTGCAGTGGTTGCCGGCGACAGCGATTTCAATATTTATCAGAAAGTTCAGTTCGACACCAGGACAGCCGAAAGAAGCTGGCAGGAAGTCTTTGACGAGTTTTTCACAAATATTGACACGCTGTTTTTGAAATACCCAAAAGAAAGCCTGAAAGGAATTGGTATCAGTTGCGGCGGTCCGCTCGACTCAAAAATGGGGATGATTTATTCACCGCCTAACCTTCCTGGCTGGGACAATGTACCCATTGTTGAAATATTCGCAAAAAAATACGGGGTTCCGGCTGCCATTCAAAATGATGCCAACGCCTGTGCGCTGGCTGAATGGTTGATGGGTGCAGGAAAAGGAACGCAAAATATGATATTTCTGACCTTCGGAACCGGCATGGGGTCAGGTTTAATTTTAAACGGGCAACTTTATGCCGGAACTAATGATTTGGGTGGTGAAGTGGGGCACATCAGGCTGGCCGATGATGGCCCGGTTGGTTTTGGAAAAGCCGGTTCTTTCGAAGGATTTTGCAGTGGCGGAGGAATTGCCCGGTTAGCTGAATCTTATGTTATCAATAAACTGAACCAAGGTGGAAAGGTTGATTTTTGCAACAACATCGGATCAGCCCGGAAACTGACCGCAAAATCTGTGGCTGAAGCAGCGGTGGCAGGCGATCCGGATGCAAATGAAATCATCCGGGTTTCCGGGGAATACCTTGGCCGCGGACTTTCAATCCTGATCGACATCCTGAATCCTGAATGTATCGTGATAGGCAGTATTTATGCACGAAACGAAGAATTATTCAAACCTCATATCGAACGGATACTGCTACGCGAAGCCATTCCGTCGGCTGTTAAAGTTTGTACAATAAAGCCGGCGCTTCTTGGAGATGCTATCGGCGATTACGCTGCGCTCTGTGTCGCACTTTACGAAAAGCAGTTTTAAAAAGCAAAAAAATGAACTCAGAATATATTCTAACCGAATTACTAAATCGTTACAGTGAATTGCAGCCACTGAAAGATCGGATTGCCGAAGCTGCTGCAGTTATTGCTGAAACTTATAGAAACAGCGGAAAAGTCTTGGTTTGCGGAAATGGCGGAAGCTGTTCCGATGCCGATCATATTGTGGGAGAACTGATGAAGAGTTTTGAAGGTCGCCGTCCGCTGGCAAAAGAACTTCAGGATGAGCTTGTCCGTCTTTCGCCTGAAACCGGAAAAATGTTAGCTGAAAAACTGCAACAGGGATTACCGGCAATTTCACTCACAGTTCACCAGTCGCTTATCACTGCCATTGCCAACGATATCAGCGGTGAGGTAATTTATGCGCAGCAAGTGACTGGTTGGGGTAATAAAGACGATGTTCTTATCGGGCTGAGCACTTCGGGAAATTCGCAGAATGTAATTGACGCCATGATTGTGGCCCGTGCAAAAGGTCTCAAAACCATTGGGATGACAGGCGAAACCGGCGGAAAAATGAAGGAGTGGAGCGATATTCTGTTAAATGTTCCTGAACGTCGCACTGCGTATGTCCAGGAACTTCATCTGCCGGTTTATCATGCTCTCTGCATGATTGTGGAAAAAGAAATTTTCGGGTAAAAATGTTGTGAAAATTATGTATAGGTTGCTTCGTTTTGCTCGCAA
>DYSZ01000063.1:0-2278 GCA_020726265.1 Draconibacterium orientale | reverse complement strand
TTTCGGGTAAAAATGTTGTGAAAATTATGTATAGGTTGCTTCGTTTTGCTCGCAATGACGAGTTTTTTTATTGAGGAAAGGAGTGGGTGGCGGCTTCGCCGCCACCCACTCCTCCTTATTTTTTTGTTATCATCATTGCGAGAACGAGGAAAGAGGACTAAGCAATCTTTTGCAAAGATTTTTTAAATAGAAATACCAATAGAAAAAAATAATAAAGACCTATGATTAATACCAATAACAAATCAGCCATTACCCGCAGGCAATTTATAGGCCGCACCGCCATCGGAACAGCAGCCATTACAGCAACACCGCTCAGCGCAGTTTTTGCGCAATCGCCAACCTGGCCGGCCAACGCCGGTGAAATCACTTTTCACATGATCGGCCATGCTCACATCGATCCGGTTTGGCTTTGGCGCTGGACTGAAGGGATTTCGATCGTGCACAGTACTTTTCAGTCGGCACTCGACAGGATGAACGAAAATCCCGATTTTTGCTTTATTTCGAGTTCTGCACAGTTTTATCATTGGGTTGCCCAAAACGATCCCGACATGATGGAAAAAATCAAAAAACGTGTTGCCGAAGGTCGCTGGAATGTAATTGGTGGTTGGTGGGTTGAACCTGATATCAATATTCCAGGGGGCGAGGCCATGGTTCGTCAGGGATTATACGGGCAGCAAACCTTTCAGCGTTTATTTGGAAGAAAGGCTGCAATTGCTTTCAATCCCGACTCATTCGGTCACACATCAACTTTGCCTCAGATCATCAGCAAACAGGGGATGAACCATTATATGTTTATGCGGCCTGGCCCGCACGAGAAAACCATTCCGTCCGATTTATTCTGGTGGCAGGGAGTGGATGGAACAAAGGTACTCACCTACCGGATTCAACAAAGCTATAACGATAGCACGCTGAATGGAGAAAGAATGAAAAAGGTTGTAGAAACGGCAGGTGGACAACCAATGAAAAATTTCATGTACTTTTTTGGAGCCGGTGATCATGGCGGTGGAGCTACGAAGGAAAACATGAAATCGATTGAAAAAATAAAAGCTGAAAGTGGCGCACCTGCCTTAATTTACAGTACTCCTGAAAGATATTTCAAACAATTTGAGGCAGATAAGAACTTAAATCTTCCAGTGGTTAATGACGATCTTCAGCATCATGCGGTTGGTTGTTACACCGCTGAATCAATGATAAAGAAAAGTAACCGCCAGTCGGAAGCGGCTTTGGTTACAGCAGAAAAAATAGCTGCCATCGGTGCGGCTGTCTGGGGATTCAGTTATCCAAAAAAAGAGCTGACCACAGCATGGCAAAGGGTTTTGTTCCTGCAGTTTCATGATAGCCTTGCAGGTACTTCATTGTCCGATCATTCACAGGATGCTGCTGAAGGTTATGGTTTTGCCCTCGATACAGCTCACCAGGCAACATACATGGCAGTTCAGAAACTGGAATGGCAGATTGCTTCCGAAGATCCCGAATCTCAATATCTTGTAGCTTTTAATCCTCACGCATGGGAAGTAAACGGCAATATTGAATATGATTTCAACTGGGGTACGATGCACAAAGGATCCCGGGTTGAAGATGAAAAGGGTAACACACTACCTCACCAGTGGACAGCCGGTTCATCGGAAACAGGCAGTCGTAAAAAAATAATTATCAACGCCCCGGTTCCTGCAATGGGTTACCGTCAAATCAGGCTTTATGATGGAGAATCTGGTTTTAAGGTGAAAGAAATAAAAGCTGAAGAAAACCGTCTTGAAAATGAATATTTCAAATTGAGTTTTGCTTCAAACGGATCCTTAAGTATTTATGATAAGGAAAATAATAAAGAAGTTTTTGCAGGTGGACAAACAGGTTGTAAAGCAGTAGTGATTGACGATCCGAGTGATACATGGAGTCATGATATTAAAACTTTTTCAAAAGAAATTGGCGCTTTCGGAAGGGCTGATATCAAAATACTTGAAAATGGCCCGGTTCGTGCAACTATCAGGATTAATACTTCTTATGGAGCATCAAATCTGACAATCGACTGGTCGCTTTATGCAGGTTCTCGTAACATCGAAGCAAAAGTTACCCTCGACTGGCACGAGCAACTTAAAATGCTCAAGTTCTCTTTCCCGGTTGACGTGGAAATGCCAACTGCAACTTATGAAACACCTTACGGACATATTGTTCGTGCTACCAACGGTGACGAAGATCCGGGGCAGCGCTGGATTGATCTGACTGGGAAAAGTAACGGAAACAGTTACGGTCTTACCGTTATCAATGACGCGAAATATGG
>DYSZ01000244.1 GCA_020726265.1 Draconibacterium orientale | reverse complement strand
AGAAAAATGGCATTACTGAACAGTATTTTAGGAAAATTATTTGGGAATAAATCGGATCGGGATATTAAGGAAGTTACTCCGGTTGTTGCCAAAATAAAGGAAGAATATTCACGAATCAGCAAGCTTTCGAACGATGGATTACGGGAAGAATCAGACCGGATAAAACAAATTATCGACGAAAGAATAAAACCCGAGGAAAACGAAATCAATCAACTGAAAATTGAGGTTGAAGAAGCTGATATTCAGGAAAGTGAAAAAATATATGAAAAAATTGACAAGCTCGAATCGCTGATTGATACCAAGCTCGAAGAGGTTTTAAATGAGGTTTTGCCTGCCGCTTTTGCATTGGTTAAAGAAACTGCCCGGAGGTTTGTTGAAAACGAAAATGTTGAAGTAACAGCCCGCGATTACGACCGAGACCTGGCAGCAGCCAGAAACAGCATAATTATTGATGGTAACAAAGCAATCTGGAAAAACAAATGGATTGCAGGGGGTACCGAAATTGTCTGGAACATGGTACATTATGATGTTCAGTTAATTGGAGGTATTGTACTGCACCAGGGCAATATTGCCGAAATGGCTACAGGTGAGGGAAAAACACTTGTTGCCACACTGCCGGTTTTTCTGAACGCCCTTACACGGCGGGGTGTACATATCGTAACAGTAAACGATTATCTTTCGAAACGCGATGCTGAGTGGATGGGGCCACTTTACGAATTTCATGGTCTGACAGTGGATTGCATCGACAAACACCAGCCCAACTCCGAATCCCGTCGCAAAGCCTACAATGCCGATATTACGTTTGGTACCAACAACGAGTTTGGTTTCGACTACCTGCGCGACAATATGTCAATTAACCCAGAAGACCTTGTGCAGCGCAAACATCATTATGCAATTGTGGATGAGGTTGACTCAGTTTTAATTGACGACGCCCGTACTCCGTTAATTATTTCTGGTCCGGTGCCAAAAGGCGAGAACCAACAGTTTGAAGAGATGAAAGGTTATGTTGAGAAAGTGTACAAAGCTCAACGTGATCTTGTTAACCAGATTTTCATCGATGCAAAAAAATTGTTGACCAAAGAAAATGCAACAGCCGACGAAAAGCGTGAAGGTGGATTATTGTTGTTACGGGCACACAAAGGGTTGCCCAAAAACAAATCGATTATAAAATTCCTCAGCGAGGAAGGAATGCGGGCAATTTTGCAAAAAACAGAAAACTTCTACATGCAGGAAAACAACAAAAACATGCATGTGGTAACCGACCCACTCTTTTTTATTATCGAAGAAAAACAAAACTCAGTAGAACTTACTGATAAAGGGATTGAATATATTTCACGTGGTTTCGAGGATCCTGAGTTTTTTGTATTGCCTGATATGGGTGCTAAAATGGCAGACCTTGAACATTCAGCTCTTGATCCTGAAAAACTGGTAGAAGAAAAAGACAGGTTAACACAGGACTATTCTGTAAAATCGGAAAGGGTACACACCATCAACCAGTTGTTTAAAGCATATACCATGTTCGAAAAGGACGTGGAGTATGTAATAATGGACAACAAAATAAAGATTGTGGACGAGCAAACCGGCCGTATTATGGAAGGCCGCCGCTATTCCGATGGGTTGCACCAGGCAATTGAAGCAAAGGAAAATGTAAAAGTTGAGGCAGCCACACAAACTTTTGCCACAATCACGTTACAGAATTATTTCAGAATGTACCATAAACTGGCGGGTATGACGGGTACTGCCGAAACCGAAGCAGGTGAATTCTGGGATATCTACAAACTTGAAGTGGTGGTTATTCCTACCAATCGGTCGGTAGTACGCAAAGACCATGAAGATTTGGTTTATAAAACCAAGCGCGAAAAATACAATGCAGTAATCGACGAAATTGTTAATCTGAATAGTGCCGGACGCCCGGTTTTGGTGGGTACAACTTCGGTTGAGATTTCTGAATTGCTGAGCCGGATGCTAAAAATGAAAGGCATTAAACACAACGTGCTTAATGCAAAATTGCATGCCCGCGAAGCCGAAATTGTTGCCGAAGCCGGACAAACCGGAACTGTTACAATTGCTACAAATATGGCGGGCCGTGGAACCGACATCAAACTTACCGATGCAGTTAAAAAGGCTGGTGGTTTGGCAATTATTGGTACCGAACGGCATGATTCGCGCCGTGTTGACAGGCAGTTGCGTGGTCGTGCCGGACGACAGGGAGACCCCGGTTCATCGCAATTCTACGTTTCGTTGGAAGACGACCTGATGCGACTTTTTGGTTCAGGCCGAATTTCGGGAATCATGGATAAACTTGGGCTGAAAGAAGGCGAAGTTATTCAGCATTCAATGATTTCGAAATCGATTGAACGCGCTCAGAAAAAGGTAGAGGAAAACAACTTCGGAATTAGGAAACGCTTGCTTGAATACGATGATGTGATGAATGCCCAGCGCGAGGTTATCTACAAAAAACGCCGTCATGCCTTGTTTGGAGAGCGCCTTGAGGTTGATTTGCTCAACATGATGTACGATTCTGTTGAAGAGTTGGTGAATGAACACCACAGCGCTGAAGATTTCGAGGATTTCAATATGGAACTTTTGCGCGTACTTTCATTAGAATCGCCTATTCGTGAAGAAGATTTCAGAAAAATGAATCCTACTGAAATCTCGGATACCATTTTTGAAAAAATGATTGCAGCCTACAACCGAAAAGTGGATGCAATTTCGAAACAGGCATATCCGGTGATTAAAAACGTTTACGAAACTAAAAAAGAGGTATATCAAAATATTGTAGTGCCGATTTCTGATGGAAAACGGGTGTATCAAATTATCTGTAATCTCGAAAAGGCGTACAACAACAAGGGAAAGGAACTTGTAAAATCGTACCAGAAACAAATTGTTTTGCGCACCATCGACGAGGCCTGGAAGGAAGAACTTCGCGAAATGGACGACCTGAAACAGTCGGTTCAAAATGCTACTTACGAACAGAAAGACCCGTTGTTGATTTACAAATTTGAATCGTTTAACCTGTTCAAACAAATGGTTGGCAAAGTAAACCGCGATGTGGTTTCTACCATGATGAAAGGGTACATTCCGACTCAGAACCCCGACCAGATTCGCGAGGCAGAAACCCGTAAACGGATTGATATGAGCCGTTTTAAAACACAGAAATCGGAATTGCCAGGGGCCGATAATCCCATGGAAGGAGCCAATACACAAACGCAGGAAAGGGCAAAACCACAGCCGGTTGTTGTTGAAAAACACGTGGGCAGAAACGATCCGTGCCCCTGTGGAAGTGGCAAAAAATACAAACAGTGCCACGGTCGTGGATTAGGCGAATAATTAATATTAACAGAATCAGAATTGCAGGTTATGATAGAAATGCTCAGTTTTATTCATTGGAATGCCAGTCCCGAGATTTTTAATCTGGGGCCGCTTTCAGTTCGCTGGTACGGATTGCTTTTCGCATCGGGGTTTTTACTTGGTTATTACATTGGCGAGTGGATGTTGAAATCAGAAAATGTCAGCCAGAAATGGATCGACAGCCTGTTTTTCTATATCATTATTGCAACAATTATCGGCGCTCGGTTAGGACATGTTTTTTTCTACGGATGGGATTATTATTCGCAACATCCG
>DYSZ01000243.1 GCA_020726265.1 Draconibacterium orientale | reverse complement strand
GCTTTCAAAAAAGCAGTTTTCCCCTTGAGGGGAATTAAAGGGGTGATTTGACTAATTCAGTCTTTCTTTCAGAACCTGTTCATTTTTATTTTTTCAAACAGAAGTTCTTCAAACGGGCGGCCTTTTGATTCTCGTGCGGGATGACCAACAGTTACAGCACACAAAATCCTGAAGTTTGCAGGAATACCTAACAATTCGCGTACATATTGTTCCGAAGAAATAGCTTCGCTGTGCATGCGGTAGTGAAAATGAATCCAGCAACTGCCCAAACCCAGCGCGTGTGCAGAGAGCTGTAGAATAATGGCAGCAATTGAACAATCTTCCACCCACGCATCGTTTACTGTTTCGTCGGCACAAAAAACCACCGCCAGCGGCGCTGTTTCCAACGGACCGGTTCCGGAGTTTTTGGCTGCTTTCAGTTTTTGAATGGTCTCTTTTTCATCGATAAAAATAAACTGCCACGGATTGATGCCTTTTGAAGAGGGCGAACGTAACAAAGCTTCTTTTAAAATGGCCAGTTTATCAGTATCAACAGGCTGTTCAGTGTATTTGCGGATGCTGCGGCGGGTGCGTAAAAGTTCGATCATGATTTTTTGATTTTCGGTTCTAAGGACAAAGAAACAAAGATTTTGAAAATAAAAAGGCTGGCATTTCTCCGAAAGAGTTGCCAGCCTTGAAAATATTCTTCAGATAAAATACAGGTTATTTTGTAACAATCAGTTTTTCCTGTAAGATTTCGTTTTTGTATTTTACGCGAACAATGTAAACACCTTCTTTCCAGCCTGCTGTATTTATTTTTGTATTTCTGCCTTTCAATTTTGTTTTATTTTCTTTAAGCATCTGGTTTTCATTATAAACGGCAAGTTCCCATTCTTCATTTTCATCAAAGCTGACTTCTGTTGTGCCCGATTTTAGATTATTCTCTTCGCCTGAAGTTTCGATTGAAACTGTTGTTTCAGAAGTTGCCGGATTTGGGAATAAAATGACACTTAAAGGTGTTACGCCTGTACAATCGATTGTAATATATTTAGTTGCTTGTGAAGATGTATTACAGTCATTCTGGGTTTGCAGCCTAACATAAATTTCGTAGCAATTGCAGTTTGGCTGAACCATAATATTAGATGTTCCCTGACCGCTTAATAATGTGCCGCAGGATATGGTCCAATTGTAATAATTCACCGGTGCTATTGATGATGCATTGATTTCAATTGGTGTACTCCCGCAAAGGTTTAGCGATTGAATTGTTGGTGTTGGTGGAGTTCCAACCCAGACTTGTTTTCTTGCAAGTGGCACCGCAGCACCACATGGAGTATAAACGGTGGCATCAATGTAGCCGCTACCTGAACTTAACGGGGCAAAAGTGGCATGGTCATTATTTTCTTCCACAGGTGTCAGATTGGGTGAACAATTCCAGTCAACCGTGTAGCCGGGTTGTATTTGCGCAATTGTATATTCCTGAGGAGCACTGCAAATATCAGTTTCACCGCTTATCAGCGGATTTGCTGCTTTGAAAGTTTTTACCGGAATGGTTATTGCTTTTGAAATCGAACTGGTACCATAAATTACTGTAACAGTAACTATTTCGTTGCCAAGACCAGGAACTTTCTGAAAAGTATTGCTGGTGGTTGCCGTAGAGCTGTTATTCCAGTAATATAATGCGCAAGGTATTGCCGGATTAGCAGTTACAGTATAAGTAATCGGGTTAGTGTCGCCGCAAAGAAAATAGGTTTTATTGGCTGTAAGGGTTAAAGTAACGTTGCGGTTTATTGTTGCTGTTGCATATTTGCTCGATTGTGGCGTAGCATCATCGCAACCAATAATGGCTTCGAAACCTTTTACTTTTATAGTACCGCTTGTTGACGAGGCCGGGTAAGAGGCAGTAATATAGCTTCCTCCCTGTATTTCGTTACTGCCGGTGCTGGTAATTCCGTTTGCAGACCAACCGGCAGGCAGTGTCCACATGTAGTTATATATTTTCTCAGGAAATATTCCTGTTCCGGGTATTTCCAGTTTGGTTACTTCGAGCGACACCTGCCCCGCACTGCAAGGAGAGATTAGTGTTGTTGTTCCATTTGTATAAGGTGTAAGGTTAGGCTCAAGGTGCAAAATGGATTTAATGGTAACTGTAATGGTGTTGGATGTAGCTAATATAGTGCCGCTGCTATTTTTCAATTGTGCTTTTATTGTCCCAATGTATCCATCAACAGCAGATGTAGCTGTCCACTTTACTTTAGCTTCGCTTGTGCTCTGCTCTGGGATACTTGCGTTAGTATATATCCATGAAACTGTGTATCCACTCGGTGCTCCGGATATTGTCGTAACATAGTAGTAAATTGAATTATTGCAAACTTCGGATGGGTCGTTTGAATTTTTTTTCGAAATTGAAATTGTAGCCGAATTTGCACTCAGATAAACAAATACAGCCAGAATTGTTATGATAATTTGTGTTTTCATTAAAAATTAAAATTAAAGGTTAAACTATAAGGTAATTCGAGTTTAGTTGTATAATAGCTATGATATTGGCGGTTGTCCGCGACATCCGGATTTCCACCGCCTCCCTCTTCTTTATTCCACCAGTAAAAATTCTTTATTCCGGCTTCGAAAGCAACCGATAGATTATTGGTGATAAAAACCTTTACCCCAACAAAAGGAATAAAAAACAGGTTATAGTTCTCATCAACATGTGGATAATCCATGTCGTCTGTAAATGCTAAAAGAGTGCCTAATTCAGCCCCATAATAAAACACGGCCCTGTTCAACTGTTTTTGAACTTCGTACCCAAACGACAACGAAAAATCGGCATGCTGTTCTTTAGCTGTTAAGTCATAATTTTCATTGTCCTGGGTAATTTTGTATTTGTCTATCCAATACGATGTGCCTAAACCAAAGCGGTATGCCCCTTTAACCTGGTTTTGCTTAATGTTGTTGATTTTAAACAACACTTTTTCAGGGTATCCCTCGGAGAAGAATCCCTTTAGATCCATGGCAATTTCGTATTTCGTAGTTCTGTAAGCACTTTCCTGTGCAATTAACTTTGTTTGTGTGAGCATTGCACCTAATCCCAGGAGCAGTGCCAGTAAAATTGATTTTTCTCTCATAAATAAATTGTTTGATGTAATAATTAACTACAGGTTTTAACCTGTGATAGTTTGTTGTGATAATACACGAAAGTGGATTTTCACCATCGGAATTTTCAGGGACCTCTGAGTATCATTGTTTTTGGTTTTATGTTTACAAGGGGTAAAATAAGAATTTTTTTGAGAATTTAAAAAGCGTATTTCTACGCAATTTTATATGCGTAGAAATACGCTTTTTGGCTAAAAAAAGCTGGCATCTCAATAAAAAGATGCCAGCATTCATTTTCTCCTGAACGGAGATTTTTCAAGTCTTTTTTATTTCAACCCGCTTCTTTCGAGCAGTGCGTCCACGGTGGGTTCCTGTCCGCGGAAACGTTTGTACAAGATCATCGGGTGTTCGGTCCCCCCTTTTTCGAGAATATTTTCGCGGAACGATTTGGCCACTTCTTTATTAAACAAGCCTTTTTCCTTAAATACACTGAATGCGTCGGCATCCAGCACTTCGGCCCATTTGTAGCTGTAATAACCTGCGGCGTAGCCACCGGCAAACAAGTGTCCAAACTGGGCGCTCATGCAAACCTCG
>DYSZ01000062.1 GCA_020726265.1 Draconibacterium orientale | reverse complement strand
GCTTTCGGAGAATTAACTTCGGCTAAAGTTATTATCGACAAAGAAACTGGTAACTCAAAAGGTTATGGATTTGTTGAAATGGCAAACGATGAAGAAGGAAAAGCTGCTATTGCAGCCTTAAATGAAACCGAGGTTGGTGGAAAAGAAATTGTTGTTAAGGAAGCCAATGCCCGCGAAGAACGTCCGCGCAGTAGTGCCGGTGGTTCACGTGGAGGATATAAAAGCGGCGGTTTCCAGAGCAGAGGCGGTGGTGGCGGTGGCTACCAACGTCGTGATGACAACCGCGGCGGTGGTGGTTACCCACGTCGTGATGACCGTGGTGGTGGTGGTGGTGGTCGCCGCGAAGGTGGAAACCGTGATGGTGGCGGGAACCGTTGGTAACCCGTTTTAAAAGAAACTTAAAAAAGCTGTTTGTTGGTTGACAAACAGCTTTTTTTATTTACAAAGTTTTCATCCATGCTTCAACATCAACCAATTTAGTTTCTGCGTTAGTTTTTAACGCGAAGTTAAATCCTGGTTGAATACAGGATGAACCATATTCCCCATTCTTTTTTAATGCAATAAAACCGACCTGATGATTTTGATAATCAGGTATTTTGTGGGCAATTCTTCTCACTGCTTCTTCACAAGCCTCCGACGGCGATTTACCATTTCGCATTAACTCAACCACCAGAAACGAACCCAGCGTTTTCATCACCAGTTCACCTGAGCCGGTGGCCACTGCACCTCCAACTTCGCCGTCAACAAACAAACCAGCACCTATAATTGGTGAGTCTCCCACCCTGCCATGCAGTTTAAATCCCATTCCACTGGTGGTACATGCCCCCGAAATTCTTCCTGCCGAATCAATGGCCAACATCCCAATGGTATCGTGGTTATCTTCATGCTGATTTTCAATATTTATTTTCGAACTGAAAGCTTTCTTTTCTTTTTTCCATTTCTTCCATTCTGCATTCATTTTCGGGGTAAGCAGGTTATCCTTTTTAAACCCGTTTTGCAACGCAAATTTTAACGCTCCATCGCCACTGAGCATCACATGTGGTGTTATTTCCATCACCAAACGTGCTACAGATATCGGGTGTTTTATCGATTCAAGAAAAGTCACACTGCCTGCCCTGCCTTTTTCGTCCATAATACAAGCATCGAGCGTAACTTTTCCATTGGCATCCGGAATCCCACCGTATCCAACAGTAATCACTTCCGGGTCGGCCTCGGGCACCCGAACTCCGGCCTCAACTGCATCAAGCGACCAACCCCCTTTTTCAAGAATCTGCCATGCAGCTTCATTGGCTGGTAATCCATGATTCCATGTTGAAATTACAACCGGAATCATTTTTTCCTGCATTATTTCTTTGGAAAATACGCTGTTAGCTACTGAAATTGCCGGAATCAGAACCGCACTTTTTTTAATAAACGAACGTCGCGTATCCATAAATTCTAATTTTTCTATTCATTGGAGAAATCCTGTATTGTTTTTCGGTATTTCGAAAATACGCTTGCCCTTGATATAAATCCAAGGTATTTACCGTCATCAATCACCGCTAGGTTATACCGTCCCGAAGTTTCAAATTTTTCAGCCACATCCTCCATGTTATCGGTTGGAGCAATAAAATATTCTGGCATGTACATCATATCTTTAACCATTACTTTCGGGTAAAGATCGGGTTCAAAAATTATTCCCCGCACATCGGAGAGTTTTACCATTCCCTGTAAAATTCCGGCTTCGTCAACAACCGGAAAAAGATTCCGGTTTGAATGTGAGATTGCCTGAACCAAATCGCCAAGTGTTGCATTCGGTGCAAGAATTTCAAAGTCTGTTTCGATTAGTTTTTTGGCCTGCATCAAATGCAAAACAGCTTTGTCTTTGTGATGCGTGATTAATTCGCCGCGTTGCGCCAGGCGTTTGGTATAAATGGAATGAGGTTCAAACTGCATAATGGTAAGGTACGCCACTGTTGAAGTAACCAGCAATGGAATCAAAAGGCCATATCCCCCGGTAATTTCCGCTGTTAGAAAAATTGCGGTCAGGGGGGCATGCATCACTGCAGCCATCATTCCAGCCATTCCTGCCAGCGAAAAATTGTCTTCGGGTAACCCTAATTTAAAAAATGTATTAAAAAGTGTAACAAGAAAATATCCGGCAATAGCACCCATAAACAAGGTGGGGGCAAAAATTCCTCCGATTCCGCCCGATCCAGTAGTTACCGACATGGCAAAAACCTTAAAAATCAATATAAGCCCTAAAACAAAAAGTACACTATGAGCATCATTTTTAAAAGCAAAGAATAATGACACATTGAGCAAATCAGCGCCCATGCCATCGAAAATGGTTGTTATACTTGTATAACCTTCACCCCAAAGCGGGGGAAAAAGAAAAATTAAAACACCCAGAATAACCCCGCCAATAATTAACCTGACGCCCCAATGTTTTATGTAGGAAAATAGTTTTTCGAGAAACATTGACATTCGAGTAAAATAAAAAGCAAGCAACCCTGTAAAAATGCCAAGCAAAATATAGTACCCCAGATTTTCAATTTGAAACGGATGAACATGCTGATAACGAATTGCTTCGGTGTTAGCCATAAAAAGATACGACAAAATACTTGCAGTAATTGACGAAATAAGCAGCGGGATAAGGTATGCCATCGAAAGGTCGAGCATCAACACTTCGAGGGTAAAAACTATGCCGGCAATCGGGGCATTAAAAATGCCCGATATTGCTCCTGCCACACCGCAGCCCAGCATAAGTGTGATATATTTGTAATTCAGTTTAAAAAGGCGCGCCAGATTCGACCCGATTGAAGCCCCGGTTAACACAATCGGAGCTTCGGCTCCAACAGAACCACCAAACCCGATGGTCAGCGAACTGGCAACCATCGAAGTCCAGCTGTTATGCGGTTTTATCCGGCTGCTTTGACTCGAAATTGAATACAAAATCTTTGAAACTCCGTGACCAATATTGTCTTTTACGATATACTTCACGAAAAGCACAGTCAGGGTGATTCCAATGAGTGGATATATCAGATACCAATAATTTATCCCATCAATATCAAACCAGTCGGTTAATATTTCGGCAACAAAATAAACCAGCCTTTTCAAAATTATGGCTGCCAACCCACTAAATAAGCCAACCAAAAGACTTAAAAAGTAAATAAAGCTACGGTCAGAAATTGTTGAAATCCGCCAGGCTATCAACCTGTTCAGATTCCGTTTATAGTTCAAATTCCAGATTACTTTTGACCTTCTAAACATTACAGTTGAATAAAGAAATTAAAGATTCTGCTTATTATCCTTGCTAAGCCAATTTCTCAATTGTTTGGTAAAGTAATAAATCATTGGTTTTGCCACCAAATTTTATCAACTCAATTCTACAACTTTTGTTATAAATATGATGTAATATTACTGAGAAAGTACGATTGAGAAATGAATATAAAAATTACCGGACAATCGGGATATCTGGGGAATTTATTCACAAAAGAGCTTTTAGCACTCGGACACAGTGTTACAGCAATTAGCAGAAAGATACTGTATGGTGGTGTTGATTTGCTTAAAGAAGAAATATCGGGTGCAGAAGTAATTATTCACCTTGCCGGCTCTCCCATTCTTACCCGATGGAATAAAAAAAACAGGCGTATTATTACCGAAAGTCGGGTGATTACAACACAAAACCTTGTAAAAGCAATCAAAAAGCTAAACCCTGATGACCGCCCAAAAAAATTTATTCAGGCTTCGGCAATTGGCATTTATAAAGCATTTGAAAACCACAATGAGAACAGCCAGAGTTTTGATACAGGTTTTGTGGGGAATGTGGTTCGGCAATGGGAAAAAGCGTCGGAAGATTTACCTGCTGAAATTAACAGGACGGTACTCCGAATCGGACTTGTGATTGGCAAAAAAGCAAAAACAATAACCAACCTGCTTTTACCATTTCAAATAGGTTTGGGTGCAAAAATCGGGAACGGAAAGCAGGCATTTCCGTTTATTCACGATGCCGATGTTACAGGAGCATTTTTGTGGGCTACTGAGAAAGATTCAGCCGTTGGTATTTTTAACCTTGTTGCGCCACAACAAACATCAAACAATGACTTTACAAAAGCATTTGCAGAAGCGCTTAACCGGCCTGCAATTTTAACGATTCCTGAATTTGTATTAAAATTTGTTTTGGGTGAAGCAGCTGCATTGCTTACCGATATTCCGGGCGTAATTCCGCAAAATCTTATTTCTGCGGGATTTGAGTTTAAATACCCGGATATTGAGAGTGCTCTGAGAGAAATTGTAAGAAAGAAATAAAACCATACAAAAAAGGCCATCCGAAATTTCACGGACAGCCTTTCTATCAACATTTTAAACTATTTTATTTCAAACGGTTTTTCAGAGCAACAAATTCTTCGGCTAACTCTTTTGGAAGATGTGTACCAAAGTTTGAATAATGTTCTTCAATTAATTCGCATTCGTCAAGCCATTTTTCGGTATTTACGCTTAACAATTCATCGAGATTAGCAGCCACATTTTCAATCCCTTTAACATCGATATCTTCTTTCTTTGGTACAAATCCAATCGGAGTATCAACTGTTTCAACGGCATTATCGCAGGCATCAAAAATCCACTCAAGTACGCGCATGTTTTCGCCATATCCCGGCCACAACCATTTTCCGTTTTCATCTTTACGGAACCAGTTTACATTAAAGATTTTCGGAAGCTTTGTTTTATCAGGAGCATTTTTCCCAATGTTTACCCAATGGCCAAAATAATCGCCCATGTTGTAACCACAGAATGGCAACATTGCAAACGGGTCGCGGCGAACACCAGCTTTTAAACCGATAGCAGCAGCAGTAACTTCAGAACCTACGATTGAACCCATGAATACACCATGATTCCAGTTGCGCGCCTGGTAAACCAGTGGAACTGTAGAAGGACGGCGACCACCAAACAAGAATGCCGAGATTGGCACACCTGCCGGATTTTCCCAGTCAGCATCAATTGCCGGGCACTGTCCTGCAGGTGCCGTAAAACGGGCATTCGGGTGGGCAACAGGTTCGCCTGAGGCCGGATCATGTACTTTATTTTTCCAGTTAATGGTTCCTGCCGGGCAATCAGTTCCAATTCCTTCCCACCAAATATCACCATCGGGAGTTAAACCAACATTGGTAAAAATTGTATTTGATTTTGCCGAAAGCATGGCATTCGGATTTGTTTCCATCGATGTCATTGGAGCAACGCCAAAGAAACCAGCTTCGGGATTGATTGCATACAAACGGCCATCAGCGCCAAATTTCATCCATGCAATGTCGTCGCCAACAGTTTCAACCTTCCACCCCGGAATTGTTGGAATTAGCATGGCAAGGTTGGTTTTACCACAAGCACTTGGGAAAGCCGCAGCTATGTATTTTTTTTCTCCTTTCGGGTTAGTGATACCCATGATAAGCATGTGTTCGGCTAACCAGCCTTCCTTTTTTGCAGTGTAGGATGCAACACGAAGTGCAAGACATTTTTTCCCAAGCAACGCATTACCACCATATCCTGAACCAAAGGACCAGATTTCCTCGGTTTCTGGGAAATGACTGATGTATTTTTCTTCAATCGGTGCACATGGCCAGGCAACATCTTCTTGTCCTTCAGCAAGCGGTGCTCCAACCGAATGTACACATGGAATAAAATCACCATCACCTAAAACATCAAGAACCTGATTTCCCATTCGAGTCATAATTCGCATGTTGGTGACAACATAAGCAGAATCGGTAATTTCAACACCAATTTTTGCAATATCGGAACCGAGTGGCCCCATACTGAAAGGAATAATGTACATGGTACGGCCTTTCATGCAACCTGCAAACTTCTTCCTCAAAATGCCTTTCATTTCTTTTGGGTCCATCCAGTTATTGGTATGTCCGGCATCTTCTTTTGTGGATGTACAGATATATGTCCGATTTTCAACCCTTGCCACATCCGAAGGGTCGCTATTAAATGAATAACTTCCGGGTTGTTTTTCTTCGTTCAGTTTTACTGCTGCTCCGGAAGCCACCATTTCGTCTAACAAACGCTGGTTTTCTTCTTCCGATCCGTCGCACCAGTACACCTTGTCAGGCTGACAAAGTTGCGCCCATTCTTCAACCCATGCCTGTAATTTTTTGTGAGTAGTCATAATTTTTCTTTCAATTTGTTTTAAATCAAGCCATTGTCTCTAATTATTCTTTTTTTTGAATCTTACAAATATAAATTTTTTAATCTCATTCAGGGGTGTTCAATAACATCACCTAGTTGCATTAAACTATTCCTTAACAATACTTATAAACAAAAATACTCACGAAAATGTAATCGCACAATCTTATAACCCAATCAAATTAAATATAATAAGCTATCATACAGTTATATAGATTAAAAACAACAGTATATGTAACTACTTTTTTTCAACAAAAAACCGAATATTGCTTTCGTCAGATATAATTTCTCACTTAATGATTTCTTCACAGTGGCCCATAAAATGAAGAACTGGCAGCTTTTTACAAACTGCCAGTTCTTGTCATGTAAAGCAAGTTCAATTAACTCAGAATAATGCACTACGAACGCGGATGAAACTGCTGAATGGTACTTTTAAGATATTCCCTGTCGAGATGAGTATAAATTTCAGTGGTTAAAATCGACTCGTGCCCTAACATTTCCTGAACAGCTCTTAAATCGGCTCCACCATTAATTAAATGAGTGGCAAATGAGTGTCGGAAAGTATGCGGGCTGATACTTTTCTGTAATCCTGTTTTCTTTGCAAGGCCTTTAATAATCGTAAATACCATTACCCTGCTGAGTTTTTGTCCCCGCCGATTCAGAAAAAGAATATTTTCACTGTCTTTTGCCACATTAAGCCGCTTGCGGTAACCACTCATGTAACGTTCTACCTCCTCAATCGCTTTACCACTCACCGGCACCAACCGTTCTTTGTTCCCTTTTCCTTCAACCCTGATAAATCCCTGGTCGAAATACAGATTTGTAATTTTAAGGCTTACCAGTTCACTCACCCTGAGACCGCAACTGTAAAGGGTTTCAAGCATCGCTTTATTCCGCTGGCCTTCTGATTTATCCAAATCAACACCGTCAATCAGATGGTCGATTTCTTCAATCGAAAGTACGTCTGGTAATTTTCTGCCAATTTTCGGCGATTCGAGCAACGATGTCGGATCGGTAGTTACTTTACCTTCCACCATCAGATATTTATAAAATGATTTTATCCCCGAAATTGTTCTTGCTTGTGTTCTTGGACTTATTTCCTTCTCATTGAGCCAGGCAATGAATTCTTTCAAATGCTCAAGTTTAACTTTTACCGGTGTTACTTTACTATGAAACTTATCAAGATAATTGATAAGCTTGTTGATATCATTAATGTACGCTGACACAGAATTTTGTGAAAGCGATTTTTCCAGTCTCAGGTAATTCTCATAACCTTTTTTTCCTTCCTCCCAATTCATGACCTTTTGTTTTTAAATTATTAATTGAATTTTTTTCCTAATCAATTTCCTGTTAACTTAGCATTGACTTGACGACATTACGTTAAGCAAACATATAAAGTTACCATAAAAATAAAAAATTCCGGAATAGAAAATATCCGGAAGCAATTATAAAATTGCTAATCAAAATATTAAAGACGTATAATAAGTTTACAAGCATAACAAAAAATATGAAAATTATAATTATTAACGGACCAAATCTCAATTTATTGGGAAAACGTGAAACCAGTATTTACGGAAATGAAAGCTTTGAAAGCTATTTTGACGGTTTGAAAACGCAATTCAATGAAATTGAGTTTATCTACTTTCAATCGAATATTGAAGGCGAATTGGTGAATAAAATTCATGAGTACGGATTTTATGCTGATGGTATAATTATTAATGCCGGAGCATATACTCACACATCTGTGGCGATACGCGACGCCATTTCGGGGATTAAAACACCTGTTGTTGAAGTACATATATCGAACACGCTTACCCGAGAGGATTTCAGGCACAAATCGTTGATTGGATCGGTTTGCAGAGGTTGCATTATGGGTTTTGGTCTCGATTCGTACAGGCTCGCCGTTCAAAGCTTTCTGAAAAGCCAATATTAAGATTTCAAATCAGGGAACATCCGTTTTAGTTTGTAGGAGTATTGTTTATTAACTTTGCAGCAAAATTGAACTTTCAGGTTTTCAGCCTGAATAAAATATTGAAAAATGAGACAGACAAAAATTGTTGCTACAATCTCAGACCAACGTTGTGATATACCTTTTCTTGAATCTTTATTCAAGGCCGGGATGAATGTGGCCCGGATAAATACTGCACATATTTCGCAGGAAGGAGGCAAAAAGCTGATTCAGAATATCAGGGCAGTTTCGCCTAAAATTGCGATTATGATTGATACCAAAGGCCCAGAAATAAGAACAGCAAAAACGCAAAAGGAAACTTTTGTGGAACAGGGACAGGAAGTGACTTTCTCGTGCGAAATAAGTGTTGTAAAAGTCGGTCTTGAAAATATTTGCGTGAGCTACAAAAACTTTGTTCATGATTTGAACGAAGGCGATAACATTTTAATCGACGATGGCGATATTAAAGTTGTTGTGATTAAAAAATACCCTAAGTACCTGCATTGCCGTGTTGAAAACAGCGGAATCATTAAAAACAATAAAAGCATAAACATTCCGGGAATAAAAATCAAACTTCCGTCAATCTCTGACAAAGACAAGGAGTTTATTGCATTTGCTGTTGAACACGACCTCGATTTTATAGCCCATTCTTTTGTGCGCAACCGCAAAGATGTTCAGGAAGTACAGAAAATTTTGGATAGCTATGGAAGTCAGATGAAAATTATTGCAAAAATAGAGAACCTTGAAGGTGTAAACAATATAACCGAAATTCTGGAAGAAGCATACGGAATTATGGTCGCCCGCGGTGATTTGGGCATTGAAATTCCGGCCGAGCAGATTCCAACCGTTCAGCGCAACCTTATCAGAAAGGCGATTTTGCAAAAAAAACCAGTGATTGTGGCTACCCAAATGCTGCACAGCATGATTGAGCATCCGCGGCCAACACGCGCCGAAGTGAGTGATGTAGCCGGTGCCATTTATTCACGAACTGATGCCATCATGTTAAGTGGTGAAACTGCTTACGGAAAATATCCGGTTGAAGCAATACAAACCATGGTGAGAATTGCCAAAGAAGTTGAACCTGATCGTGACAAACGATACGATGTAATCATTCCGCCGGTAAACAATGAAATTCCGGCTTATTTAGCGCACTCAGCTATCAGGGCTTCAAAAGAACTTGACAACTGCCTGGTAATTACCTCAACAACCACAGGCAAAACCGCACGTTATCTGGCAGCTTACCGTTCGTTTACCCCGGTTTACGCCAAATGTCATTCGCACAGAGTAGTGCGCGAACTTGCATTGTCGTTCGGTATATTTCCCTCATACCTGCCAATGAAAAAGAATAAAATGCAGATTCAAAAAGCGGCTGTATTGTCGCTCCTCGAAGATAAAGAAATTAAAGATGAAGATATGCTCATTTACGTTGGAGGAAGGTTTGGTGACGAAGCCGGGGCCTCATTTATTGAGGTTTCAACTGCTAAAAATATCTTTTCAAAAATAGAGGAAGCCAAATTAGCCAAACGAAAATAGAGTTGTTCAGTTAAATCATGATTCAGCACCACTTCTGATATGTAAGTCGATTTGAGGAAAAGGTATTTCAATGTTATTTACCTTGAAAAGGTTGTAAATATTGATGGCTACATCACTTTGGGTTTGTAGTCCATCTTCAAAGCGTACCCAAAACAATAACCTGAAATTAAGTGAGCTGTCGCCAAAGCCTGTAAAAAACGGACGAGGCTCAGGTTCTTTAAGCACTTTATCATGCGCCAACGCTGCTTTTAAAAGCAGTTCAATTACCTTATTCGGATCACTTCCATAGGCTGTACCAACTTTTACTTCAATTCGCTTTTTATTATCCGACAATGTCCAGTTAATTAATTGATTACTGATTAAATTCGAATTTGGCACTACTACTTCGGCTCCGTCATATGTAGATATTGTGCTCGATCTGATTCCGATGTTTGAAACACGCCCAAGTAATGTATCAACCTCAACAGTATCTCCCTCTTGTACCGGTTTTTCGTAAATCAAAATTAAACCCGAAATAAAATTGCTGACGATGTTTTGCAGCCCGAAACCAATACCCACACTAAGTGCACCGGCAAATATTCCAATTTTTCCCAAATCCATTCCCGATACTGAAAGAGCAATCAGCGTACCGAAGAAAACTAAAAAAATACGGATTGTTAACGAAACGCTGGCAGCTATACCCCTCTTCAGTTTATACCTGGCCAAAACCTCCCTTTCGAAAATTTGTTTAATTAAACTGGCTGTGACATAGGTAAAATACAGAATTGCAAGGAACAACAGTATTTTACCAAGCGAAAATGACACGCTCCCGATAACCACCTGATTAGTAAAAACATTTGAGAACTTTGAACTTACATTATCCCAGAGTTCTGCGATATGTAAAATTCCGGAAACCCAAAAATAACCAATAAGAATATTCAGAATAAATCGTGAACGCTTTAAAATATCATCACCGTATCGAATTACAATATTTGAATAATTAATATTCAATACGTAAATAGTAGTTTGGATAAAAGTGAATATAATTCGTTGTAATCCTAGTGCTACAACAGTAGTTACCCCTGTATAAACACTCAGCTTCAATGAATAACCTGCCAGATTTTCATACCCGGCTACATTGGCAATTAATGAAATAATATTTAAAACAAGAATTGAGAAAGCAATAATACGGGTATAAAAAATACTGTTTTTCCTTTGATTTTGAAATTGTTTTGCTTTTAATAAAGGATATATAAATCTTAAAACCAGGATGATTCCGAGGAAAGCTTCCAGTAACAGGTAAATCCTCGAATAGTTTCCAAAATACCAGGCAAATACTTCAAGATTGGTTACGGCAAGCATGATAATCAACAATAAAGAAACATTTTTAATGATTGGATCAATTACAGGCGATAAAATTATTCGCAATAAGACCAATGCTGCCAGATACAAGATTAAATTCAATAAAAACGGAGAATATGGTGTTAAAATGGTCCAGAGGATTGTTACAATTGTAAATAATGTCAGAATGGGCATTTCAATCATTATCCGTCGGATATACAAGTAGTCAGCAGAGCTTTCGTCATGGTTCAATCCAATAAACTTTTTCCTTATATAAAGAAAAAATAACATCATTAAAACAATCAAAAAAGTATTCCAGAAATAATGGTTCCTGATACTCAGGAAAAAATAGTCAAACGTTTTAGTGTTTTCGTAATATGCAAGTTGAAACCGGCTAAATAACGATCCCGAATAACTGCCCTTAAATTGCGTATCAAATATAACAGGCTCGTTTTGCTTAAAAAGCTCAGTCCGCCTTTTATCAATTAATCCGTTTATTTCGTTCAAAATACTTTCAACATAACCAGCATTCTGAACTAAATTATTTTCAGATGTTACAAGTTCAGTAATCTTTCCATCATAATGGTGAATGATTTGATTTAACTGATCCTGATTTGATTTAATATATCCTGAGATTAGTGGCGAGAGGTTTTTTTCCAGTGCCGGGATGCTATTTTCCCACTTGGTATGGTTCAGGATATAATAGTTTTGCTGTTTCTGTAAATCACGGATTACCTTTTGCAGCTGAATTTGAAAAATGCCAAGCTGGTCATCATATTCCCGCCAGTTTATTCTGGCATTTACCAAATAATAGCGCCATACTTTATTTGATGTAAATTCCCTGAACTCTTTTCCTTGTTGTTCAAGATAAATTTCAAAAGTATCTATCATTTGATGCAACTTTAATTGTTCGTTTTCGGAAAACTCACTCAGTTTCCTTTTCAATAAAAGGTTATCGGTAAACTCAATCTCTTTATTTACATTCTCAATGTTAATCTCGTTTTTCGATACAAGGCTATCGTTTAAAGCTGTTTTTCCGGTAATCTTATCGAGCAACTGTATTTGCGACATGGCATAATTGGCCGAAAAAATAACCAGTAAGAAAACAACTAAAAGCCGGCTTTTTTTTGTGTAGTTTGATTTCATTTTCATCATGTGTTAATACATTGAGTTTTTTATTTTTACTTTTCGAAGATACGAATTCAGGTAAAAAAAACATCACGAACAAAACTGCCAGTTTTATTCGTGATGTTTCAATAAAAAATGCAATGCTTTTATCTCAGGTCGATAACCTCAACTCCCGGATATTTTTTAGCATCGAATATAAATTCAGCATCGGGAATCTCCCTGTTTGGTTCAAATTTATTCACTTTTATTGTGTAGGTGTTTCCATCTGTCCCGTTAAGTAACGCCGATTGAATCATCGAAGTTGATTTATTAATTTCGATGGTAATTTTCGAAACCTCAAACTCCGTTTTATCAGGATAAAGCTCGATCTGGTAAACCGGTTTTCCATCAACTGTTTTTTCAGCTATAAATTTCGATTTAAAACCTTTTTCGTAAATGGTGAAAACTGATGACGGATCCATCAGTTCGCTGCTGTTTTCGTCAATTGGCGCAATGGTTACCTGGTTACCGGGTTTCATATAATTCCAACTGGTTTTGCCATCGGCAAATACTTTTAATCCGACACCCGGAATTTCAACTACATATTTATTGCCTTTCAGTTTAATCGTACCATTATTGGTTTCATTAATTTTCATCTGAGTATTCTGCATCGAAAAAGTGAAATCGGCCGAAATTGTTTTTAACGACCTTGTTTTCTGACTGGTCTGGTCGAGTATTTGTTTTGCTTTGGCATCGGTTTGGGCATTCAAAACATTAGCAATCAACACCACTGCTATTATAAAAAGTAACTTTTTCATTTATTTATTTTTTATCTGAAATTATTCAATAACTGTTCCAAACTATATTCATCCTGAATGAGCACTTGTCGGGCTTTGCTTCCTTCACTTGGTCCTACAATTCCTGCAGCTTCAAGCTGATCCATAATTCTTCCAGCCCTGTTGTAACCAATCGAGAATTTCCGCTGAATCATTGATGTCGATCCGATTTGATTCATCACAACCAAACGGGCGACATCCTCGAACATTTCATCTGTATTATTTAAGTCAACATCACCGGGCATTCCGTCTTCTTCATCGCTGTATTCAGGTAACATGAATGCTGTTGGGTAGCCGCGCTGTTCTGCAATAAAAGAACAAATTTTCTCCACTTCAGGCGTATCAACAAAAGCACACTGAACACGGGTAATATCGCTGTTAGCCGAAATCAGCATATCGCCTTTTCCAATTAACTGGTTAGCTCCCGCCTGATCGAGAATGGTTCGTGAGTCAATCATCGAAGCCACTTTAAAAGCAATTCGGGCTGGGAAGTTAGCCTTAATAACACCAGTAATAATTGTAACCGAAGGACGCTGAGTGGCAATAATCATATGAATACCAACAGCCCTAGCCAACTGTGCAATTCGCGCAATTGGCAGTTCAATTTCCTTACCGGCAGTCATAATCAGGTCGGCAAACTCGTCGATAATCACCACAATGTAAGGCATAAATTTATGGCCTTTCATCGGGTTCAACCGCCGACTGGTAAATTTTTTGTTGTATTCTTTTACGTTACGGGCGTGTGCCTTTTTTAACAGGTCGTAACGGCTGTCCATTTCAATATTTATGGAATTGAGGGTATTCTTAACTTTCTGAATATTGGTAATTACAGGCTCTTCCTCGTTTGGTAATTTCGCCAGGTAATGTTTTTCGATGATTGAATAAAGGTTGAGTTCCACTTTTTTAGGGTCGATAAAAACAAATTTCAGCTCGGCCGGATGTTTCTTGTAGAGCAAAGAAGTGATTATGACATTCACTCCAACCGATTTTCCCTGACCGGTGGCTCCGGCTACAAGAATGTGCGGCATTTTGGCAAGGTCGAACATAAATGTTTCGTTCGAAATTGTTTTTCCAAGTGCGATTGGTAATTCGGCTGTCGATTCCTGAAATTTCTTGGATGTGATGATTGAACGCATTGAAACAACCTCCGGATTTTGATTTGGTACTTCAATACCAATGGTTCCCCGGCCCGGAATTGGCGCTATAATCCTGATTCCCAGCGCAGAAAGACTAAGTGCAATATCGTCTTCAAGATTCTTAATTTTTGCAATTCTTATTCCCGGAGCCGGAACAATTTCGTACAAAGTAATGGTTGGACCAATGGTTGCCCTGATTTTTGTAATCTCAATCTTGTAGTGACGGAGCGTTTCCACAATTTTATTTTTGTTCGAAATCAACTCATCGTTGGTAACTTCTGCATTTCCCGATTTATGGTCCTCAAGCAATTCGGGTGTCGGAAATCTGAAGGTTGACAGGTCAAGTTTTGGATCATACTCTTCCATTCCTTCTCCATAATACTCTTCGTCATCGTCGTCAGGTCTAACATGATCCGCAACATATTTATCTACAATTTTTTCAGCAGCTGCCGGTTTCGGCACAAAAACCTCACGTTCTATTTCCATGTCAATTTCGTCCTGATCCTCTTCGTCATCGGATCCGAAGATAGCTTTAACCACATCGTCGTGTTCAATGACTTTCGAAATCGTTTTATCCTCAAAAACAACTTCCCTGCCCTTTTCAGGCTGAGTTGTCTCGGCTGTAGTTTCTTTTTTAACCCTCGGTTTTGGTGTTAAATGGGCTTTAAACCAGGAATAGGAATTTTCAAAACGAATGATTACCAGTGTAATTCCTGCAACCGCAAGCAGAAAAAAGAGTCCGATATTACCGATAAGCGCACCAAGCCAGGTACACATAACATAACCGTATCTTCCGCCATAATAAATAAACGAACCATCCTCATGTTTGGTTAAAATCAAACCCAAAGCCATTGACAACCAAACCAGCAAAATAAGACTATAAATCAGATTTTTTCTGAAACGAATCAGGTTACGGCTGATGACTCTGAGACCTGTAACGCCTGTCATGTAAACCAGCAAAAACGAAGCAAGTCCGAAACCCTTGTTGATAATAAATTCTGAAATATATGCGCCTGTTTTTCCGGCTTTATTCAACACCTTGATTTCCCTGTCTAACATCAATTCCTTGAAATTCAGATCAAGTTTGCTTTGATCGGCAGCACCATAAAACAAAAACGAAATAAAGGCAATAAGCAGGTAAATTGCTATTACAAAAATGATTAGCCCAATGATAAACCTGAACTTTTCATTCAAAAAGAAGGGCATTTTTTTCTCTTTGGTTTTTTGATTTGAATCAGCAGACTTTTTGCTTTTTGATGCCATTTACTAATGTTTTGCAAAATATGGGTGCAAATTTAAATAAAAAAAGTTTGCATCGGGGTTTATAAATTGTAACAGAACGGAAACCTTTTAATACTTAGATGTTAATAAAATTTACGCCCAGCTTACAAAGAAATACCAGTAATGGGTTTTCAATTACAAAATAGTGTAAATGATTGTTTCACAGTCTGGCTCAACTTCCCAAACAACCAGTAAAAACTGATAAAACAACAGATTTAAATAATGGCTTATCTTTAAGTTTGTGGCAATCCTGATGAACAAGAATCATCATGAGATTACTAAAATCGAAATATTTTTTGTTGACTGACAACAGATTTTCATACAATAAACCGAGTAATTGAATAATGAAAAAACTTGCTGTAATTGCACTGGGCGGAAATGCGATTCTCAGGGGAAATGAGAAAGGCACAATTGAACAACAGGAACTGAATTCAACCGAAACTCTTGAAAACCTGATTTACCTGATTAAAGAAGGATACGAACTGGTGATTACCCATGGAAACGGCCCACAGGTTGGAAATATTCTGATGCGAAATGATGCAGGGCAACAAATCTACAATATCCCTGCAATGCCACTCGATATTTGTGTTGCCGATTCGCAGGGCGGAATTGGGTATATGATTGAACGGATGATGCGAAACATGTTGAATAAACATGGCATCAAAAAAAACGTCGTCACCATGGTTACGCTTGTTGAAGTGGACAAAAATGATTCGGCTTTTCAGAATCCATCGAAGCGGATTGGCCGCGTTTACGATAAGGCCGAAGCCGAAAGAATGGCTCGCGAACACAACTGGATTTTCAAACCTTCGACCAAGCAAATCAACGGTTTTCAAAGAGTTGTTCCCTCGCCTGTTCCAATCGAAATTATTAACAGGGAAACCATTCAACTACTTGTTGAAAACGGAAATATTGTGATTGCTGGCGGTGGCGGCGGAATACCTGTTTATTTTGATGAGAATGGTGATGTAAGAACGCTGGATGCTGTAATCGATAAAGATTTGGCATCGGGTTTATTGGCCACAAATATCAATGCCGACGAATTTTATGTACTTACGGATGTTTCGTTTATTTACAAAGATTTTGGCTTACCAACCCAGGAAAAACTTGAGTTCCTGAATTATACCGACACTGTAAAGTACCTCGAAGCAGGCACTTTTGCAGAAGGAACTATGGAACCAAAAATAAGGGCTTGTTTACGATTCATCGAAAAAGGAGGTAAAAAGAGTGTAATTACGGAGGCAAAAAAACTGGAAGATAAATCGTATGGTTCAAAAATTACGATGGAGTACGAGAATTGAAGAATGCATGAATGCGATAATGCATGAATGAAAAAAGATAAGAATACCTAAAACCTGAAACTTTGAACTTTAAACAAAAATATATGACTATCAACTTAAAAAACCGCAACTTTTTAAAACTACTCGATTTCACACCCGCAGAAATCGAATATCTCCTTGAACTTTCGTTTCAACTTAAAAAAGCAAAAAAAGAAGGCACCGAGAAAAAGCAATTAGCTGGTAAAAACATAGCGCTGATTTTCGAAAAGGCTTCAACTCGCACCCGCTGTGCTTTTGAGGTTGCTGCTCTCGATCAGGGAGCAAACGTTACCTATCTTGGTCCGTCGGGTTCGCAAATCGGGCAAAAAGAATCGATGAAAGATACAGCCCGCGTGTTGGGGCGAATGTATGATGGGATTGAATACCGTGGTTTCGGGCAGGCAATTGTGGAAGAATTAGCCAAATACGCCGGGATTCCGGTATGGAATGGTTTAACCGATGAATTTCACCCGACACAGATTCTGGCCGATTTTTTAACTATAAAAGAGCACAGTGATAAACCACTTTCACAAATCAAATTCTGCTATTTAGGCGACACCAGAAACAATATGGGCAATTCGCTGATGGTTGGCGCAGCAAAACTGGGGATGGATTTCAGGGCAGCAGCACCCGTTGCTTGTCAACCCTCAATGGAGTTACAAAACGAATGCCTTGAAATAGCCCGACAAACCGGTGCTAAAATTACAGTTACCGAATCGGTTGAAGAAGCTGTAAAGGACTGCGATTTTCTGTACACCGATGTGTGGGTTTCGATGGGCGAACCAGCCAGCGTTTGGGAAGAAAGGATTAAACTGCTTCTGCCCTACCAAATCAATTCAAACACAATGAAAATGACAGGAAATCCCGATGTAAAATTTTTGCATTGTCTGCCCGCATTTCACAACCGTGAAACCAAGATCGGAGAAGAAATATTTCAGAAATTCGGAATTGATGCGATGGAGGTAACTGACGAAGTTTTTGAGAGCAAAGCATCGATTGTTTTTGACCAGGCAGAAAATCGTTTACACACCATAAAAGCAGTGATGGTAGCGACATTGGGATAATTTTATTCACCAGCTTACTTCAAGTTCAACTGGTGAATATTAATTTTTAAGCAATAAAATCCTGAGTTCTATTGAGTAGGTGAACAAAAGTCATCAGCTCAATCTACTAACAAAAAAAAGCAACTCATTACTGAATTGCTTTTTTTTTGCGGTGCGGACGGGACTCGAACCCGTCCCGAGCACTCGGGATGACAGGCCG
>DYSZ01000242.1 GCA_020726265.1 Draconibacterium orientale | reverse complement strand
GCCAGTTTCATTTCTTCGTTAATTGCCCGTGCCCGCGTATCGAGTGCACCCCTGAAAATATATGGGAACCCGATAACATTGTTGATTTGGTTTGGATAATCGGAACGACCGGTGGCAAAAATGATGTCTTCGCGCGAGGAAATAGCATCTTCATATGAAATTTCAGGGGTAGGATTGGCTAATGCAAAAACAATCGGGTTGGCGGCCATTGTGCGCACCATTTCTTTCGAAAGCACATTTCCCTTCGATAAACCAAGGAAAACATCGGCGCTAACAATCGCATCTTCAAGCGTTTTTAGCTCAATGCGGGTAGTTGCAAATATTTTTTTCGATTCGTTTAAATCGGTTCTTGTAGTCGAAATAACACCTTTGCTGTCGAGCATTACAATGTTTTCGCGACTGGCACCCAGGGCAATATATAGTTTTGTGCACGAGTTGGCCGAAGCGCCGGCTCCGTTCACCACAATTTTTACCTCATCAATTTTTTTATTGGCAAGTTCAAGTGCATTTAATAAACCGGCCGACGAAATAATGGCTGTACCATGCTGGTCGTCGTGCATAATTGGAATGTCGAGCTCAGCCTTCAACCTGTCTTCAATCTCAAAACATTCGGGTGCTTTAATGTCTTCGAGGTTTATTCCTCCGAAAGTGGGTGAAATTGCTTTTACTGCCTGAATAAATTTTTCAGGGTCTTTTTCATCCACTTCGATATCAAAAACATCGATGCCGGCATAAATTTTAAAAAGCAAGCCTTTTCCTTCCATCACTGGTTTGCCGGCAAGCGCGCCAATGTCGCCCAGTCCGAGAACTGCCGTTCCGTTCGAAATCACAGCAACAAGGTTTCCTTTCGAAGTATATTCGTAAGCAAGTTCCTGGTTTTTTTCGATTTCGAGACACGGTTCTGCCACGCCTGGTGAGTAAGCCAAAGATAAATCGGCTTGTGTACTGTAGGGTTTGGTCGGGACAACCTCAATTTTGCCAGGTTTTCCTTGAGAGTGATAAAGAAGGGCGGCTTCTTTTCTTATTTTATTAGGCATGATTTAATGTGATTGAATTTGTATTAAGTTTTGCAAATATGATATTGTTGCATTTCTTCACCCCCTGCCCCCTCAAAGGGGAAATAGTTGTTAACTTATTTTGGCTTAAGTTCGAAGCAATTCTCCCCTTGAGGTCCCCGAAGCTTCGGGGAAGGGGTGATGATTGCAAATAAGTTATTAAATAGGGCATGGTACTTAATTGTTAAGAACTTTATCGCTGATGGCCTGAAGGGTAATCTTTTTATGAATGGTTGGTACCAATACCGAGATGTTGTATCGGCTTCCGCCATACGAAATCATGCGGATTGGAATATCATCCAGCGCATTGAAAACCTTTGACGCAAATCCTTTTTCTTCGCTGATAATGTCGCCTACAATGCATACAATCGACATGTCGGCGTCCACCTCAACATCGCCGAAAACGGCAATTTCTTCCAAGATTTCATTCAGGTGTTTTGTATTGTCGATGGTAAGCGAAACTGCAACTTCCGAGGTAGAAATCATGTCTATCGGGGTTTTGTATTTTTCGAAAACTGCAAAAACGTTTTTCAGAAAACCATAAGCCATCAACATTCGGCCCGAGCGGATTTTAATGGCAGTTATCCCGTCTTTTGCTGCAACAGCTTTAATTCCTTTTCCGTCGCTTTCTGCAGTTATCAATGTACCGCTGTCAGAAGGATTCATGGTATTTTTCAGTCGTACCGGAATATTTTGTACTCTGGCCGGCAAAACAGTTTGCGGGTGCAGAATTTTTGCCCCGAAATAAGCCAGCTCGGCCGCTTCGAGGAATGAAAGCTGGTCGATTTTGCGGGTATTCGACACAAAACGCGGGTCGTTGTTATGAAATCCATCGATGTCAGTCCAAATCTGAATTTCTTCTGAATCGATGGCAGCTCCAATCAGCGAAGCAGTGTAATCGCTACCGCCCCGTTGGAGGTTATCTATTTCGCCATTGGCATTTATACAGATAAAACCTTGCGTGATATAAAAATCGGCATGTCCGGCTTTTTCAATTACCGGCTGAATGTGTTTTCTGATGTACGGCAGGTCAGCTGCTTTGTCTTCGTCGATTTTCATAAATTCGAGTGCCGGAAGCAGTTTGGTGTTGTAACCCAATTCTGTCATCAGTACTGTAAAAAGCTGAGTTGACATTAACTCACCCTGGGCAACTATCGTGTTTTCGCCTACTTCGTTAAAAGTGCCCGAGGTAAACGAACGCAAAGTGTCGATACTTGCTTTTACAATCTGAAGTCCCAGCTTTTTGCTCTCTTCGGTTTTGTATAAATCGTCAACTACATTTTTATATTTGGCTTCAAGGTTACCAATCAAAATAAGGGCAGTGTCTTTATTCTTTTTATGAAGATAATTTGAAATTTCAACCAGCGAATTAGTGGTGCCCGACATGGCCGATAAAACCACTAATTTCTTTTCGCCATCGGCAATTATTTCAATTACTGCCCTCATATTTTCAGGCGAACCAACCGAGGTTCCGCCAAATTTCAGCACTTTCATAATCTTAGTATTCAATATTTTTAAACGGTTGCAAAGATGAATATTTTTTGATTGTTACAAAACTTACCGTTCGTATTCGGATGAATATTCACATTAAATGAATAAATATGTAATTGTTACTGGAGTAGTTTTTCAATAAAGAATGTAACCAGATTTTTTCCTGACGGGTCTTCAACTCCCAACTCAGGCACGTAAACAATGGCTTCAAGACCAACCTGTTTGGCTTTTTGTTTCAACTTTTTGGCATGTAGCGGGTGGTGGTTGATGTCGTCCTGATTTTTGGGAATGCCGGCTCTGTGTTTATTGAAGATAAAAACAGGCGGACTTGTACTTTTCATTTTTGCAAGAAAGTCCAGGTTCTGTCTGATGACAGTTTCATTTTTCAAGTCATGGCCTTCGGCTGCTTTAAAACCAAATGCCCTGGCAATCAGATGCAAAGTTTCGGGTTGTTGCGAAAGCGGGAATCCCAGTATCTCATCCCACTGAAAAATATCGTAGGTCGCCTGTGTTGCAAATGCTCCGGCGCAGGTTAACCGGGTTGATTCTCGTAAAACGGGATCATTGTTTTGCGGGTCGGCCATGTCGTCTGAAAAAGCCAGCCAGAGTGCAGTTCCTGCTCCGGCCGAACCTCCGGTACAGGCAATCCTGGTTTTATCAATATTAAATTTTTCAGCATGAAAACGCAAATACTGAATACATCGTTTTGAATCGTTCATGCTCCCCAGAATTCCGTAGGGAGGCTGGTTCATAAAACGATAATTGATGGTGGCGACAGAAATACCTGCCTCCAGAAATCTGACCACATCTTCCGAAAGAAAATACCTCGATTTATCGCCACTCGTGAAACCGCCACCGTGAATATAAATCACCAGCGGTGTTGGTTTTTCCGATTTCGCAAGCCAGATATCAAAAACATTTCGCTCGTGCAAACCATATTTTTCGTTCACAAAATCGGCTCTTACACCAGTTGCATTAATGGGTTCAGGAAAAATTTCAGGTGCTTCCATACAGAAAATATTGAAATTCAGCCGGCAAAATTAGAATTATTAATTTGAGCAGAAGTTATTGTGTCAGCAATCTTTGCTCAGCCTGATAAAAAAGCTTTCCAAATTCGTCGATATGTTTTT
>DYSZ01000241.1 GCA_020726265.1 Draconibacterium orientale | reverse complement strand
CGCAAAACCACCCCTACCAAATGCGAAAGTATCCAAGAACCTGTCATTCCGATGCGAAGCGAGGAATCTCATAAAATTAACCGGACAGTATTGATTTGTTTATTAAAAACTAACGATTATCTCCGATGGACGAGCAGAACGCAAAGAATAGAATAGAAGAACTCACCAATCAGCTTAACGAACACAACTACAACTACTATGTGTTAAACCAACCAGTTATCGGCGATTTTGAGTTTGATATGATGCTGAAAGAACTGGAACAATTGGAAGCTGAATTTCCGGAATTTGCCGATGCAAATTCGCCCACAAAACGGGTGGGCAGCGACCTGAGCAACGATTTTGAACAGGTTGTGCACCAATACCAGATGCTTTCGCTGGCAAACGCCTATTCCGAAGGCGAAGTGGCCGATTTCGACAACCGCATCCGAAAGGTGATTGAAACCGCGTTCGACTATGTTTGCGAACTCAAATTCGACGGGTCGTCAATCAGTTTAATATACGAAAACGGAGAACTGGTGCGCGCCATAACCCGCGGCGACGGCGAAAAAGGCGACGATGTTACGGCCAATGTGCGAACCATCCGTTCAATTCCGCTTAAACTGCGCGGTAACGATTACCCGGCTCATTTCGAAATCAGGGGCGAAATTGTGATGCCTTTTGCCGTTTTTAAGGCGCTGAACACTGAACTGGAAAAAGCCGGTGAACAACTCCTCGCCAACCCGCGCAATACAGCCGCCGGAACGCTTAAAATGAAAAACTCAAAAATTGTGGCCTCGCGGAAACTGGATGCCTACTTTTATTATCTGCCCGGCGACAACGTTACCATCAATGGCCATTTCGAGAGTTTAAAAAAAGCCGGTGAGTGGGGTTTTAAAACCTCGGAACACACCCGTTTGTGTAAAAATCTGGACGAAGTTTTTGAATTTCTGAAATACTGGAACGAAGCACGTGTTAACCTGCCTGTGGCCACCGATGGCGTTGTGATAAAGGTAAATTCGAAAAAACTTCAGGAAAACCTGGGTTTTACAGCCAAATCGCCACGCTGGGCTATTGCTTATAAATTTAAAGCTGAGAATGTGGCCACCACCCTGCTTTCGGTTTCATACCAAGTAGGTCGTACCGGAGCTGTTACACCGGTTGCCAATCTCGAACCTGTATTAATTGCAGGAACGATGGTAAAAAGGGCATCGCTTCACAACGCCGATATTATTGCCAACCTTGACCTGCACGAAAATGATACAGTTTTTGTGGAAAAAGGCGGCGAAATTATTCCAAAAATTACCGGAGTTGATGTTTCGAAACGACACCCCATGTTTCAAAAAATTAAGTTTATTGAAAAATGCCCCGAATGCGGCACACCACTCATAAGAATTGAAGGTGAAGCTGCATTTTACTGCCCGAATGAAGATGAATGTCCACCGCAGATTAAAGGAAAGATGGAACATTTTGTGGGCCGGAAAGCGATGGATTTGGATGGGCTTGGCGAAGAAACCATTGATTTACTGTATAGTATCGGGTTAATCCGCAGCATTGCCGACCTTTTCAAACTCAAAAAGGAACAATTGGCACAATTGGAAAGAATGGGAGAAAAATCGGCTGAACGAATTCTGTCCGGAATAGAAACCGCCAAATCAGTCCCATTCGAAAGAGTTCTTTTCTCATTGGGAATCAGGTTTGTTGGCGAAACAGTGGCAAAAACACTGGCTCGAAAACTCCACACAATCGATGTCATTCAATCGCAAACTATTGAACAGCTTACCGAAATTGAAGAAATCGGGCCCCGGATTGCCGAAAGTGTGGTTGACTGGTTTGCGAAACCCAAACACAATGAAATGATTGCCCAATTAAAAGAATCCGGTCTGCTTTTTACTGTCAGCGAGGGTTCAATCATTAGTGAAACCGATAAACTGAAAGGGCTGAACATTGTTATTTCAGGCACTTTTGAGCAACACTCGCGCGACGAGTTAAAAAATTTGATTGAGCAAAACGGAGGAAAAAATGTGGGTTCAATCTCAAAAAAAACACATTACATACTTGCCGGTGAAAACATGGGGCCAAGCAAACTTGAGAAGGCAAAAGAACTGGGAATCCGAATTATTTCAGAAGATGAATTTCTGAAAATGCTGGAATAAAAACAAATAAAGTTACCTTATCTGGTAACTTTTAATATTTTTGCAGATAAATGCGAATCATAAAAGAGAAAACATTAGTTGAGGCAATCGGAAATCAAAGAAATGTAATTGCTGCCGGCGCTGTCAGGGCATGGATTTTTGAGGTTCGAAAAGCAGTCTGGGCAAACCCGGCTCAATTAAAGGCGCAATACAGAAACGCAAGTATTATCGATTCAAAAAGAGTTGTTTTTAATATGCATGGCAATGATTTCAGATTAATAGCAGATATTGAATACAATTTAAAAATTGTATTTATTGTTTGGTTTGGTACTCAAAGCGAATATGATAAAATTAATGTAGAAAAAATCAGGTATGAAAAATAAGATTTTAAAAAACGAGCAAGAATATGAAAAAGCCTGTATGCGGGCTTATGAAATAATTCATAGTAATGAAAGCGCTATTGAACCTGAAAGTTCAGAAGGAGAAGAACTTGAATTACTCTCATTATTGATAGAGACTTATGAACGTGAACATTATCAGGTATTACCACCAACACCAGTTGAAGCGATACGTTTCAGAATGGAACAACTCAATTTGAAACAAGCCGACATTGCTCCTCTTTTTGGTGGTAAAACAAGAATTTCAGAAGTTCTAAACCGTAAAAGACCATTAACTTTAAAAATGATTTCTCTACTTCATAATTATCTCGACATTCCTCTTGAATCATTGATATCTGAAGAAAAATCATATCAGCTAAATGACAAGAAAGAAGCTCAAATATTGCAAAACCCTGTAATCAGGTCGTTAAAAACCCGAAAACATACAAAACTTGTTTAGTTTCGTAAATCCAATTATTAGCATGGGATTTAAAGAAAAATACGCACGTAAAAAACTGGCGCGGATGGTGGCCCGAATAAATCGTTACCGCGTGGTTCCTGATGTGAGCACGGCAAAAGTAATCGGGGTAATCTGGCAACCATCGCAAAAAGATGCGTTTACATGGCTCAAAAGCTATTTTGTACGCGACCAGATTATTTTTCGTGGCTTCTGTGTTTTCGAAGAAATGGCCAGTCCACACCCCGATGCAAATGCACTTACAGTAAAAGAACTGAACTGGTGGGGGCTGCCACGCCACGAAAAAGTGAGCGAGTTTGTGGATATGAATTTCGACATTCTGCTCAACATAGCACTCAGCCAAAATCTTGCACTCGATTACATCACAGCGCTTTCTCAGGCCAAATTCAAGGTAGGCAGTTCAACTGATGTAAGTAATTATTTTGACCTGAATATTAACATTGGCGAAAACAATGATGCTCTCTATCTTGCCAAACAGCAAATTTTTTATCTTGCGCAGCTTAAAAAGAATTAACCAATTTTTGCATGAGTCAGCAATTTACAGGAGCCGGGGTGGCATTAATCACTCCGTTTAACAGCAATAACCAAATCGATGTTAAAGCCCTTGAATCCGTGGTGCAGAACCAGGTGAATGGTGGGATGGATTACCTTGTTGCCCTTGGCACAACAGCCGAAGCTTCAACTTTAACATCGGAAGAAAAAGCAAAAGTGATTGATATTGTCAGGA
>DYSZ01000240.1 GCA_020726265.1 Draconibacterium orientale | reverse complement strand
AAAAAATATCCCGAAAAATATTTTCCCCCACTACGTTTAAACCATTGAAAACCAAGACAAATATTTTTTCGCCGAATTAATGAAAAAATTTAATGGATAAATAGTGATTGGGCGATTGAGTAATTGAGTGAATGGGTGATTGAGGTAAAAATAGTACCCCGAAGCGTCGGGGGTAAATCCGTAAATTGTAAATAGCCGAATCTCATTGCTGTTGTTCTTAACTCACCTCTCAATTCTTCCGACTCCGGACTTCGGTCTTCCGACTTTCTCTAAAATATTTCGCTGTGTTTAAGTTAAACCAAAATGATTGTTATCTTTGTTTTCGCAGAAAAAACAGGCTGAAATCAGGATGCAAAAAATTCGGTTAAACATTTTTGGACTTTCGGTAAGTCAAACACAATCAGGTGCTTATGCTTTGGTTTTGGCCGAAGAAAATGGAGAAAGAAGGATTCCGATTATTATCGGCCCTGTTGAAGCTCAGGCCATTGCCATTCAGCTTGAAGGTCTAAAACCACCTCGTCCGCTCACGCACGATTTGTTTAAAAATATGGCTCTCGCTTTCGATATTGCCTTGCTCGAAGTAACCATTTACAAACTTGAGGAAGGCATTTTTTATTCGGAGCTGCTTTGCGAAATGGATGGAAAAGAGGTCCGTATCGATTCGAGGACTTCGGATGCAGTGGCACTCGCGCTGCGTTTCAGGTGCCCCATTTATACAACCGAGGAAATTCTGAAAAAATCGGGAATAATACTCGACCTTGAAGATGAAGATTCGCCGGTGAGAAATATGTCGGAAAAAGACCTTTCGAATGAGCCGGATAAACCAGCCTACGGACAATATTCATCATCAGAACTGAATGAAATGATTAATGAAGCGATTCAAAACGAAGATTACGAAAAAGCATCTATCATTCGCGACGAGCTGAAAAAACGGAAAAAATAGCCGTATAATTCCTAGTGACTAAAGCTTTCAAATTGTTTTGGATCGTGTTTGTGTTTGAAGAAAATTGCAAACAACACAGCAACCACAAGGGCGTAACCCGAGAAAGCCAGCCAGATTCCTTCCCAGTCGAAACTCCCGTTTTCAAGTAAAAAGTATTTATCAATCACAATTCCACTGATCCGGCTTCCAAAAAAAGCGCCCAATCCGTTGGTCATCAACATAAATAAACCCTGTGCACTCGATCTGATGGAGTGTGGACTATTCATTTCAACAAACAGTGAACCTGATATATTATAAAAGTCGAAAGCCATTCCGTAAATAATACACGACAGAATAATCATCCATAAACCGGGTCCCGGGTCGCCAAAAGCAAATAACCCAAATCGCAGAACCCAGGCAATCATGGCAAACAGAATCACTTTTTTAATGCCGAACCGCTTTAAAAAGAAGGGAATTGCAAGAATAAACAACGTCTCCGAAATCTGCGAAATCGACATGATAATGGCCGGATATTTTACTGCTATCAAATCTTTGAACTCAGGGAAGTTGGCAAAATCGTGCAGGAAAGTATCGCCATAAGCGTTGGTTAGCTGTAACGAAGCACCTAACAACATAGCCGACAAAAAAAACAGCGCCATCTGCGGATTTTTAAACAACGAAAAAGCATTCAATCCCAACGCATGAACCAGTGTTTTTTTGTGGCCTTTCCCCAGCGGCGGGCATTTTGGTAAAGTAAAAGCATACAAGCCAAGGAATAAAGATGCGAGGGAAGCCACGTAAAACTGTGCTGCCGATGTTTCAAAACCGGCAAGGCTCACCACCCAGAGCGCCACGATAAAACCCACAGTCCCCCAAACCCTGATAGGCGGATAATCTCTTACAATGTCCATCTTCCTCGCATTCAGTGTGGAATAGCTTATCGAAATGGCCAATGCGATGGTGGGCATGTAAAAAACCATATTCAGCAACATCAGCCAGAAAAAGGTGGAGGGATTGTCAACTGTTGGTAAAATAAAAAGCAAAACTGCTCCTGCAATGTGAAAAATACCGTACAATTTTTCGGCGTTTACCCAGCGGTCGGCGATGATGCCGGCAATAGCAGGCATAAACAGCGAAGCGATTCCCATGGTCGAAAAAATGGCGCCAAATTCGGTGCCCGACCACTGTTTCGTTTGAAACCAGTAGGCTCCGATGGTTAAAAGCCACGCCCCCCAGACAAAAAACTGGAGGAAATTCATCAGAATTAAACGGTATTTTATGTTCATTGTTTTTGATTTTTGCAGCGCTACAAATCTAATCGTTCAAAGCGATTTACCAAGCATTGAGATACCTGATAAACCGCTTTCAAATTAAGGCCAAAATACGCGATATAAATTTCAAATGCGAAATTCGGATTTAAAAATATTTTTGGCTCTATGACGGATACTGTGGGTAATCAAATTTAAGTTTTCCGCAGAGGAAGTAAATCATGTTGATAAAGTTGCTGATGTTGCAATATCCTCTGGCTCTTCTTTTTGCAAGCTGAATATTATTGTTGATTCCTTCAATTACACCAGCAGTAATTCTTGATTTTAAATAAATTACAATTCCTGACCAATGTGCTTTAACTGTTTTAATAAATTCGTTTAGAGGTTGTATTTTTGTTTCTATATCAATGCCAATAGTTACATCATTGTGCCCTTTGCTGGAAGAGGTTTCATCTATCCCACCACTTTGCCGAATATCTGACAAATCGTCTTTGCTCACCGCTTTGCTTATCCAGTGATTAAATATCCGCCATATCCGGGGAGATGTTTCCCTTAAGGGTTGAGAAACCTTACTGACAGGCATTTCCTGCTCTATCAATAACATGGCAAAGGCTTCGTATAATAATGTAAATCCACTACCTGACTGTGCCCATGGAACTGTTCCCGTTTTGACCTTATTATATGAATCCATAATCCGTGGAACTCTTGCTGTTAAAAAACACTCGTGTTCAAAAAAATTTAGATGTTTCCATGTTCGTACTTCCGTATGATAGGCCTTGTACTCTTTGCCATCAGAAAACAGGAACGTACCTCCTTGTTTAAAATCAATCTCAACAGTGAATTTGCCAAAGAGCATCTCTTAACTTTTCTCAAGTTTGATTGCCTTGATAAACCAAGGATCGACAATATTCAGTGCAAGCAGAAAAATATCTTCAGAATTCATATCGCATTTTTCTGACAAAAAAAAGCGTATTAGCTTTACCCATACAAAACATTATAGAACCCTTTTAATAATACCCCATTTTTCCACTCCCCGGGTTGTGGTTCTCATCGGTGAGCATGCTTTGAAAGTAGGCCCTGAGTTCTGCAACACCCGTTGTTTCCGGGTCTTTTTTGCAAAACTTACCGTAATCCTCAATGTGCCACCAATAACTTTTGCGCGTACGGTCACTTAAATTGCGGAGAGTGGCTTCTTGTTCAAAGCTTTTTTAAATTTGTCATAATATGAAATTTAAATGGTTAAAAGCCTCAAAGATACTGGTTTTCGGTGGCCTAAAAAACCACCAAACGCCAGTGAGGGTTAGTTCAACAGCTACTAAAATACATTGGGGCAGACGGTTAGATAAGTTTTTTTTAGTATATTGGTAATATTTTAACGTGGGACGACGACGCTGCTTCGAACTCTCCAACGCATATTAGTAGCAGGTGTTATAGCCAATGCTTAAAAAACAAAAGTAATGGGAAAAACAAAACCAACTTACGAAGAACTACAACAGGAGAACGATAATCTCCTAAAA
>DYSZ01000061.1:13265-18019 GCA_020726265.1 Draconibacterium orientale | reverse complement strand
ATCAATAACCAATAATCAATAATCAATAATCAATAATCAATAACCAATAATCAATCAACAATAACCATGTCGAAAATAACATCATTAGCCGATTTAAAGCGACTGAAGGACGAAGTTCAGTCGAAAATAAAACTGCGCGAAAACAGCGATACCCCGGAACAGATGGTTCAGGTAAAAGTTGGAATGGCCACCTGCGGAATTGCTTCGGGCGCCAGGGAAATCATGAAATATTTTGTTGAAGAACTTGAACAACAGGCCGTGGATGCACTGGTTACACAAACCGGCTGTATGGGGTATTGCTATGCCGAGCCAACTGTTGAAGTTATTCTGCCCCGCCGCGAACCCGTGGTTTTTGGTTTTGTAAATAAAACCAAGGCGCAGGAAATCATCGATTCATATATCAAAAAAGGCGACATGATTGATGGAATCATTCCGATAACATTCAGAACTATTGACGAATAACAACTTCAAACCAAAAAATTATGACCGATTACAGAATGCACATCCTCATTTGCGGGGGTACAGGGTGCAAGGCTTCTGACAGCAACGGAATCAGGGAGAAACTAAACTATTTTATCAACGAGTTTAATCTCGAAGATGAGGTGCAGGTGGTGCTTACCGGCTGTTTTGGCTTTTGCGAAAAAGGCCCGATTGTAAAAGTTTTGCCCGACAATACTTTTTATACCGAAGTTAATCCTTCGGATGCTGAGGACATCGTTAAAGAGCATATTCTGAAAGGACGGCCGGTAAAACGATTGCTCTACAAAAACCCGAAAAACGATTATGCCGTAACCTCGGCCAATAATATCGATTTCTATAAAAAACAAATCAGGATTGCGTTGCGGAACTGTGGTTTTATCAATCCTGAAAATATTGAAGAATACATCGGGCGCGATGGTTATGCAGCGTTGGGAAAATGCCTGACCGAAAATACGCCCGAAGAAGTAATTAAAGAAATTAAAGATTCGGGGTTGCGCGGACGCGGTGGCGGTGGTTTCCCAACGGGTTTGAAATGGGAAATTACACGCTATGTTTCAGCCGACCAGAAATATGTGGTTTGCAATGCCGACGAAGGTGACCCCGGCGCTTTTATGGACCGCTCAATTTTGGAAGGCGACCCGCATTCAGTAATCGAAGCAATGGCAATTTGCGGTTATTGTATTGGTGCCGACACAGGGTTGGTTTATATCAGGGCTGAATATCCGCTGGCTATCGAGCGGCTGAAGATTGCGCTTAAACAGGCTGAAGAATATGGTTTGTTGGGGAATGATATTCTGGGAACGGGTTTCAATTTTAAAATTGAATTGCGTTACGGCGCCGGCGCTTTTGTTTGTGGCGAAGAAACAGCGTTGATTCACTCGATGGAAGGTTTGCGCGGCGAACCTACAGTAAAACCGCCATTTCCGTCGGTTTCGGGCTACATGGGCAAGCCCACCAACGTAAACAATGTGGAGACTTTTGCCAATATTCCGGTAATTATAAACAAAGGAGCCAATTGGTTTAATAAAATAGGCACCGAAAAATCGAAAGGAACAAAGGTTTTTGCATTGGCAGGAAAAATTAACAATGTGGGGCTAATTGAGGTTCCGATGGGAACTACACTTCGCGAGGTGATTTACGATATTGGCGGTGGAATAAAAGATGGCAAAGAATTTAAATCGGTGCAAACCGGCGGCCCGTCGGGTGGCTGCCTCACCAAAAAATTTCTCGATACACCCATTGATTACGACAACCTGATTGCTGCCGGCTCAATGATGGGTTCAGGTGGAATGATTGTGATGGATGAGGACGACTGCATGGTTTCGATTGCCCGTTTTTATCTTGAATTTACGCTCGAAGAATCGTGTGGAAAATGCAATCCGTGCCGAATCGGGAATAAGCGGTTGCACGAAATTTTGTGCCGCATCACCGAAGGAAAAGGAACACTCGAAGATATCGACAAACTGAAGGTTTTAAGCGACGTGATAAAGGATACTTCGCTTTGCGGTCTTGGCCAGTCATCGCCCAACCCGGTTTTGTCAACTTTAGCCAACTTTGAGCACGAATACCTGGCGCATGTGAACGAAGGGAAATGCCCGGCCGGACAGTGCAAGTCGCTGATGAAATATGAGATTATTGAGGATTTGTGCACGGGTTGTACGCTGTGTTTCCGCAATTGTCCGGTGGGTGCAATCACCGGCGAGCGGAGGGTGGCTCACTTTATCGACCAGTCACTGTGTATCAAATGCGGCGTGTGTTTCGATAAATGCAAATTCAACGCAATAAAACTTAACTAACCCTGAAAATCAAAAAAAAATGGATGTAATAAATCTTACCATCGATAATAAACCTGTTGTAGTTAAAAAAGGAACTACCATTTTACAGGCGGCGAAGGAAATTGGGGTGCATATTCCAACGCTGTGTTACATGAAACTTGAGGATCTGAATATCGAAAATAAACCCGGTGGATGTCGGATTTGTGTGGTTGAAGTTGAGGGGCGCAGAAATCTGGCGCCAGCCTGTTGTACAGAAGTACACGACGGAATGGTGGTGAACTCACATTCTATCAGGGCGATAAACGCACGCCGTACTGTAATGGAACTGATACTTTCTGACCATCCGACGGATTGTCTGATTTGTGCAAAATCAGGGAATTGCGATCTTCAGAATATGGCGCATTACCTCGGCATCCGGAAAATTCATTACGAAGGAGAACAGTCGCATTACCGGAAAGATACTTCGCCCGCCATAATCCGCGATGTTGACAAGTGCATCATGTGCCGCAGGTGCGAAATGATGTGTAACGAAGTTCAGACAGTGGGCGTGCTTTCGGCCATTAACAGGGGTTTTAACTCGGTGGTTGCTCCTGCTTTCGAAATGAACCTCGACCACTCGGTTTGTACTTATTGCGGACAGTGTGTTGCGGTTTGTCCAACCGGTGCGCTTACCGAAGTTGACGAAACAGGGAAAGTGGTTCGCGTACTTTCAGACCCAACAAAAACTGTGATTGTGCAAACTGCGCCGGCCGTGCGTGCAGCTTTGGGCGAAGAATTCGACATGGAAGCAGGAACACTTGTAACAGGTAAACTTGTTGCCGCATTGCGAAGGCTGGGTTTCGATTATGTTTTTGACACTGATTTTGCTGCCGACCTCACTATTATGGAAGAGGGAACCGAACTGCTGAACCGTTTGGGTAAGCACCTTGCTGGCGATAAAAATGTAAAACTTCCGATTTTAACGTCCTGCTGTCCGGCCTGGGTGAAATTTTTCGAACACCAGTTCCCCGATATGAAAGATATTCCATCCACAGCGCGTTCGCCACAACAAATGTTTGGGTCGATTGCCAAAACCTATTTTGCCGATAAGCTGGGGATTAAACGCGAGGACTTGGTTGTTGTGTCGATTATGCCCTGCGTAGCAAAAAAATATGAATGTGGCCGCGACGAGTTTAAAGTGAACAAAAACCCCGATGTTGACTACGCGCTTACAACCCGCGAACTGGCGGCACTGATAAAGATTTCGAATATCAATTTCAGAACATTACCGAACGAGGAATTTGACAATCCGCTGGGTGAATCAACTGGTGCCGGGGTTATTTTCGGAACAACCGGGGGCGTTATTGAAGCTGCTGTGCGTACTGCGTACGAGCTGCATACAAAAAAAGAATTGCCGCGGCTTGATTTCGACGAGTTGCGTGGGATGGAAGGAATCAGAAAAGCAACCATCGATTTTGGTGGAACACCTATAAACATTGGTATTGCACATGGGTTGGGCAATGCACGCAAATTACTCGAAGAAATTCAGGCAGGTAAAAGCGAGTTTCATGCTATCGAAATTATGAGTTGCCCAGGCGGTTGTATTGGCGGCGGCGGTCAGCCCTATCATCATGGAAATGCAGAAATACTTAAAAAACGGCAAAAAGCCATTTACCAGGAAGACAGTAAAAAGGCCATCCGTAAATCGCATAAGAATCCATACATCATCAAATTGTATGATGAGTTTTTGGGACATCCTATGAGCGAAAAAGCCCATCATCTGTTGCATACAGCGTATTTCGACAGAACTGAGGAAAAGGGTTGAATACATGAATGTTATCCCGAAGCTTCGGGGAGTGAATGATTAAAAATCAGATTAAAATTAAAGAAAATGCCAAAAATTAAATTATCAGATAGCACCATCAATATTATAAAAGGTATTTGCGCAGAGTTCCAGAACAAGGAAAGCGAACTGATTAATGTGTTGCATAAAACACAGGTGAAACTGGGTTACCTGCCTGCTGAAGTTCAGGAGGTGATTGCCCGCGAACTGCATTCTTCGGTGGCGCGTGTTTACGGAGTTGTCACGTTTTACAGCTTTTTCACGATGATACCCAAGGGGGAATTTCCGATTTCGATTTGCATGGGCACCGCCTGTTATGTGAGAGGTGCCGAACAGGTGCTGAGCGAATTTAAAAGACAGTTAAAAGTGGAAGTGGGCGAATCGACAAGCGATGGAAAATTCTCGTTGAACTGTCTCAGGTGCGTTGGCGCCTGTGGACTTGCGCCTGTGGTTACCATTGGCGAAAAAGTATATGGACGGGTGGCACCTACACAGGTGAAGGAAATTATTGCTGAGTACAGGCAGGGTAATATTCAAAATGATGTAAAAACAGACTGAATTTATAACCTGCAAAAATTATATCCTACTAAAAATGATTCTGACATTTAATCCTTAATTGCTGAATTTATCCCTAAAAAGAACAATTCATCCCAAAGTCTGAAATACTTGTATTTTTA
>DYSZ01000061.1:0-13165 GCA_020726265.1 Draconibacterium orientale | reverse complement strand
TTGTATTTTTATTAAATCCGGTTTTTTACACTGCTATTTATCGGAAATGGTTGTGAATTGGAAATTCTTAGTATAATTGCCAACGCATCTAAATGGTTTAACTTGGAAATTTTGAATGGTGTTGTATTGATTTATATCGTTGACTATTATTTGATTTAAAGGTTTGTGAAGTCGGTAGTTGGCGATGCAGTTTTATCAAAAAGATTATAATTTATTACTTAATATTTTTTTGTTCACTTACAATTATAATCTTTATAAGGATTAAAGGTTCGGGAATTTCATGGTTGTTATCATCGTTTTATCCTGGTAAATTAGTGAAAACCAATATGCTTTATGATAATTAAATTTATAAGAATGAAAATAAAAACTTTACTTGTTATTTTTTTCTTTTTGATTTCAATCCAGATATTCTCTCAAAATGAGAATCAAAAAGTTGTTACCGGAAAAGTTACATCAAAAACCGAAACTGAAGGTTTGCCCGGAGTGAATGTTATCATAAAAGGAACAGTTACAGGCATGACTACGGATGTTAATGGTATGTACAGCATTAGTGTACCTGCTGCCGATGCGGTTTTACAATTTTCTTTTATCGGTTTTCAGAGCCGCGAAATTCCGGTAACCGGCCAGTCTGTTATCAATGTGGTTTTGGAAGAAGACGTGCAATCCATCGATGAAGTTGTGGTTACTGCACTTAGTATCGAACGTAACAAGAACTCGTTGGGATACTCGATAACCCAGGTTGGCAGCGAAGAGTTGACCTCGGTTAAGGAATCGAACCCGATAAATTCGCTGGCGGGAAAAGTTGCAGGATTACAAATTTCGAATACACCTTCGGGTGTCGATGGTTCGACTCGTGTAGTTTTACGTGGAATTTCATCGCTGTCGGGTAGTAACCGTCCGTTAATTGTTATTGATGGTGTGCCCGTTGAAGGTGATTCATACGGGGGTGCCGGTATTTGGGGCGGAAAGGATATGGGTGATGCACTTTCTGATATTAACCCCGAAGACATCGAAAATATGAGTGTTTTGAAAGGTGCTGGGGCTGCCGCTGCTTATGGCTCGCGGGGTGCAAACGGAGTAATTCTGATAACTACAAAAAGCGGTGCTACCCGAAAGGGTATCGGGGTTTCTGTAAGTTCAAGCTATATTATGGAATCTCCATTGGTATATCCTGAGTTACAAAATAAATACGGACAGGGAGGATTCGGGCAACATCCTACTGAACTTGGAACTACAATGACCAATATTAAGGGTGAAGAACCCTGGATTTGGAGTTGGGGCCGCAAAATGGAAGGACAAACACTTCCCGACTGGTTGGATCAGCCAACACCTTATACTGCACAGCCAAATCCTTTTAGTGAGTTTTATCAAACGGGCACCAGTTTTATGAATACGGTGGCAATTGATGGAGGAAACGAAACATCATCGGTTAGGGCATCTGTTTCAACTCAGAATAATACAGGGATTTATCCCACCAACGACATGAAAAAGCAAACCATTAATTTGCGTGGAGTTACCAAGCTTGGTAATAAAGTAAGTGTCGATGGTAAGTTTACATACATTCACAATACAGTTGAAAACAGACCTTATGTTGCTGAGGATGTAGCCAGTGCTGGTTATTTATTGTCGGTTTTGCCGCGTGATGTGCGGTTGCAGAGTGTAAACGATAACAGATACGATTCAAACGGGCTCGAACAGTGGGGTTGGGACAGATCACTTGGCAATATATACTGGGAAATGGAAAACAAGAAAAACAATGACGAAAAACACCGCATGCAGGGACTTTTTTCGGTTAATATCGATATTACAGAAAAACTTGATTTAATGGTTCGTACGGGTTTGGATTACACCGCCCGGAATTCAAGAGAATATGCTGCACAGGGAAGTCGTCTTAACAATAACTACAAGGGTTGGTATAAACAGGGAATGGAAAACCGGTTGGAATGGAATTCCGATTTCTTACTGTCGTATAAAGAAAATCTGAGCGACGATTTGAAACTTAATCTGAGTTTTGGAGGAAACCATCGTTACAACCAGTATAAAAGTATTGCGCAGAATGGAGATACCTGGCGGATTCCGGGTTTTTACAATATGAGTAACCTTGAGAATTACTCTACAAGTGAATATTTCAGCGAAAAAGAGGTGATGTCGGTTTATGGACTGGGAACCCTCTCGTATTTAAATTACTTGTATTTCGATTTTACATATCGAAACGATTGGTCTTCAACCCTTCCTGCTGAATCCAATTCTTACGGTTATTATTCGGGTAACCTGAGTTTTCTGTTTACTGAAGTATTAAAAATGGATAATACAGTGCTGTCACTCGGAAAAGTTCGGGGTTCGTATGCAAAGGTTGGAAACGATACCGACCCATATCAAACTCTTAACTATTACAGCGTGAGACAATCGGTCTGGCCATATCCGTCAGGAGGAATGAGCAGCAAACTTACTTTTGCCGATTTTAAACCCGAAATTACAACTTCGTGGGAAGTTGGAACAAATCTGAATTTTTTCAGTAACCTGATTACACTTGACCTCGCATTTTATCAAAGTAACTCGCGAAACCAGATTATGGATGTGAAACTTGCACCGTCAAGCGGATTTGAAGATATTAAACAGAATGCAGGAGAAGTGCAAAATACAGGCTTTGAAGGATTGATTAGTGCTACTCCAATTTCGCATAAAGATGGATTAAACTGGGATGTTTCGCTGAATTTCTCAAGAAATAAATCGGAAGTAGTTTCGTTGGCTGATGGCGAAACACGCAAAGTGCTAACAAATTCGCTAAACAGTTTTGTTACCATTGAGTTAAGACCGGGTGAGCCTTTTGGTTCGATTTACGGAGTTGATTATTTAAGGGATGAAAACGGAAATAAATTGATAAGTGATGACGGCTCATCTATTGCAGGAGAATATAAAAACCTTGGCGATATTAACCCGGATTTAATGGGAGGTTTGTCAAATCAGTTTTCGTATAAAAACATTCAACTGCGGTTTTTAATTGATTTCCAGTTGGGAGGAGAATTTTACTCGCACGGTTTAACTTACCGCGATTTGATGGGAACTTCAGTTGAATCGTTAAAGGGGAGGGATGAATGGTATTCCACCCACGAAGGGATGTTCTTTGGCGATCCGATAAAAGGAGTAATTCCCAAAGGTTATGTTGAGGAAGGCGTAAATGTGAATACCGGCGAAGTTAATACAGTCCCGCTTGAGCCAATGATGAGGGCGGTGAATTCGATCTGGTTTAATAAAATTGTATCTGATTATATTTTAGATGCAACCAATGTTAGATTAAGGGAATTATCGTTAGGGTACGATGTTCCAAAATCAATAATTGGTAAAACACCACTTACTAATGTTAACATAGCTTTGGTTGGCAGAAACTTGTTCTTTCTATACAACGCAGCACACCATGTCGATCCTGAGTCGGGTTACAATGCCGGCACTATCGGAAATGCCATTGAGGCAACTGCAATGCCTGCCACACGCAGTTATGGATTTAATTTAACGATTAACTTTTAATTCGTGCCAATCATGAAAAATTCAGGAAAACATAATTTTAAAAGTAAGGCAGTTTTGTTAATACTGTTCGTTTTTATGGGAATGGCTGCCTGTGACGACCGTTGGGTCGAAATGAATACCGACCCCAACAGGGTAAGCGTTATGCCCGATGAATATTTGTTTACATCCGCTGTTAAACAAACTTTCAGAACTCAAATCGATCGTTTCGAAGTTGATTTCGGAGGTCAGTATGCACACATCTGGGTATCGCATAACTGGGTTCGTGAAGTTGATAAATATCTCGATTATCTGGCCCAGGGCGATATAGCCGAGCGTGTGTACAACGGAATGTACAACGGATCAGTCCGCAATATCAATGAAGTTTTGGTTCTAACCGGAGAGGGCGGAGCTTTTGAAAACAAAATGCGAAATTCACAGGCATGTATTATTGCAATTGTAAATTTTGCGAAACTGGTTGATTTGTTTGGCGATGTTCCTTATTTTGAAGGTGGAATGGGGAAATACGATATTATGAAACCAAAATACGACAAGCAGCAGGATATTTATAACGATATGATTAGCAAACTTAAAGAATGTATAACCGTTCTTAAAAGTGGAAATCTTAAAGATGCTTACCCGGCAGGTGAAGATCCATTGTTTGCTGGAAAAGTTGATAACTGGATTCGTTTTGCCAATTCGCTGCGTTTGCGCCTCGCCATGAGGGCAAAAGTTGCTGATGCTGCCAAATACAATGCGGTGGTTACCGAATGTTTATCGCTTCCGCTGATTGAAACAAATCTCCAAAACGCCAAATTAATTTGTTACGACAGCGAAAACGGCGATCTTTACAATCCCTGGAATAATTATTATACCGATGTTTCAAATGGTACATATATCTTAAACTGGAGCGAAAAGTTTATTGAAACTTTAAAAGGAACCAATGATCCGCGTCTTCCTTTCTTTTCGACAAAAAATAAAAAAGGTGAATATATCGGAATGCCAAATGGTTTGAATGACGATTATTATTCAGGCTGGAGCCGCGCCAATTCTGCAATGCCAACCGCAGGTTTCTTTGCGAAAGACCAGCCCATGTATTTAATGGCTGCTTCGGAAATCTGGTTTTTACGCGCCGAAGCAGTACTCGATGGATTGGGGACAGGGAATGCAAACGAAATGTACCAGACTGGTATTAAAATGGCTATGGAACAATGGGATATTAAATTAACAGATATACAGAATTACATTACCAATGAAATAGAAGCAACTTTGTACGGCGACAAAAAGAACTCAGTCAGGCAAATTGCCACACAACTCTGGATTTCATTTGTTCCAAATGCCTTCGAATCGTGGTCAACAATCCGCAGAACCGGTTATCCCGAAATACCTGTACGCGAATACGAAGCACTTTCAAAAGGTGCTACAAACGGAGTTATGCCATCGCGGATAAAGTATCCTTACACAGTTGAAAAAGCTGTTAACGGCGAAAATCTGCAGAATGCAATCACCAGCATGGGTGGCGACAAGATCGATATTAAACTTTGGTGGAATAAAAAATAAATTAGAAATTAAAAATTGAAAAAGAAGTATTATGAAGAGAATTAGTTTTTTTATGATGGGAGCAGCCCTTTTATTTACGGGGGCATTGTTTTTCAACTCGTGCAGTGAAGATCCGATTATTCCGACATTGAATTTTATTGCAGAAGCGGAAGGGTATGAAGTGACCATTACTGTTGAAGAAACCGATGTAGCTACATGGAACTGGTCATATGGCGATGGTGAATCATCAACTACCCCGGGTTCACACAAACATACCTACAAACAGTCGGGTACCTATACGATTACTTGCGTTGGTAACAGCAGCGATGGAAATACTGTGAACAAAACAACCAGTGTTACAATTGCAGCTTCAATGGAAGAAATGCTTTCAGGTGGTCCATCAGCAATCAATGGAAAAACCTGGATCATGAATGTAAAATCAACCGTAGGTAAAGACGGTGCAGGTATCGTAGCCAATGATATTCCTATTCATCCAAATTTTGCAGCAATACCCGATAATATTTTGGGATTGTTCGGTTTGGGAAGTGAATATGGCGATGAGTTTACATTTAAATATGATGGAACTTATAAAATTGACCTTAAAAACGGACGTGCGCTGGCAGGTATTGTTTATGGTACAATGATCGATCCCAATGTTATTCCATCTAATGACTGGGAGAGTTTGCCTTTGTCTGCAGCAACTTATACAGCTCCATCCGGAGGTACCTGGTCGCTCGATAAGACAGATTATACCGTTTCAGTATTCAACGAGTTTGCAGGTGCCACAGCTCCTGAAAATGTAACATTTACATTCCCCGACAACGATACAAAGAAAAAAGCTCGCCTTAAACTTTCTGCTGGTCAGTATTTTTGTGTTTTGGATTTATTTGCCAATCAACATCCAGCTTTGGTTATTATCAAGGAAATTACTGCTGATAAAGTTCACATTGTAATTGGAATGAACAGTTATCCTCAGTATGCGGATAAACCATCGTTGTTACTTCATCTAACTATGGTACCGAAAAAAATATGATTTTTTTTGAATGAAATTTAAAAATCACCGGCTAACAATAGCTGGTGATTTTTTTCTATCAATTTGAAAAGTTGTGGATTGGTCGTAAAATAAGGTTTTTTCGCTGTCTTCCGGAAATTCAAAACCAGTTAATATTTTAATAATGTTTAAAAATGTAAGTTTCATTATTGCAGTTGCAATTACCCTCTGTTCGTGCAACACAACTCAAACACAAAAAACCGATGGGTTTGTTACTATCGAAGGTCAAAAGTTTGTTGATTCAAATGGCCGTCAGTTAATTTTTAGCGGGATAAATTATATCAGCAAAAATCCAAAGGAGAAATATATGCCACAACATGGACCTGAGATTTTTCAGCAGTTCTCTAAATGGGGGATCAACTGTATCCGCCTTGGAATAATATGGGATGGACTGGAGCCTGAACCAGGAAAATACAACGAAGCTTATTTCGCTGAAATCGATAAACGAATCCAGTGGGCAGGCGATAATGGAATTTATGTTTACCTCGATATGCACCAGGATTTGTATGGCTCAAAGTTTTCGGACGGAGCGCCGGTGTGGGCAACTTTGGATGAGGGGCAACCGCATGTTTCAGGTGCCGTGTGGAGCGATTCATATTTAATCAGCCCGGCAGTGCAAACTGCATTCGACAATTTCTGGAAAAATGCCCCGGCTCCTGATGGTGTCGGGTTGCAGGATCATTACGCATACCTTTGGAAGTACATTGCAGCCAGATATGCAAATAATACAACTGTTATTGGTTTCGATATTATGAATGAACCGTTTATGGGGTCGGCTGCCAATAATATTATGCCGGTAATGCTTACAGCGTATGCCGAACTGTTTGCCCGCGAAACCGGAAAAGTACTCTCTGCCGATGAAGTGGGAGCGATGTGGGCAGTAGAAGATTCCCGGATGGAGGCCCTCCGCTTTTTGGATGCAAAGGAACGATATTCAAAAGTAGTCGATTCGGTTTATGATTTAAATGCTGCCTTTGAAAAAAACGAGTTGCAAAATATGTATCAGAAAGTAGCCAATGCAATTCGCGAGGTGGATAAAAACCATATCCTGTTCCTTAATCATAGCTACTTTTCAAACACAGGTGTTTCAAGCGCTGTTGAACCTACGAAACTGGCTGATGGAACTACCGATTATTTAGTGGCGTATGCAGCACACGGTTACGATTTGGTAGTTGACACAAAGGAAGTGGAAAACCCCGGTTACGAGCGCGTTGAATTTATTTTTGAACGGATTAATGAAACGGGGAAACGAATGAATGTGCCGGTTCTGGTAGGAGAGTGGGGCGCATATAACGGAAAATCGAAAAAAATGGTTGAAACAGCAAGGCAAATGGTAAACATTATCGAAGGATTCAATTTTAGCAATACGTACTGGGCATTTTATGATGGAATTGGCGATGAGCCATATTTCCAAAATGCAATCGTGAGACCTTTCCCGATTTACGTGTCGGGCAGTTTGTCAGAGTACGGTTATAATACTGAAACAGGCGAATTTACCTGTGTTTGGGAAGAAAACGAAATGGTGAAAGCGCCGACAGAAATCTTTATTCCAAATATCAAAAATTTGAAAGAGAGCGAAATAAAATTAACGCTGAACGATAAAATCGAATTTGAATATTTTAAAGATACAAATGCCGGCAGATTAATTATATCGCCTTCAGGAAAAACTGGTCAACGTAAATTAAATTTTGCCGTTAAGAAGAAGAATATCGGTTGAAATACGCGAAAAAGTTCAGCGTTTTCAACCGTGTACTAACTCAAAACAAAAATTCAAAGCACAAGGTTTACAGCCTCCACCAGCCACATATGAGTTGCAAATGATTTAAAAATAGGAACTCCAGCGTTTCATTAAGTCTCTTTTGCAACTTGCAGCAAGATTCGGGTCATTAACTGCCATTTCAACCGCTTCTTTCTGAAAGTCGGATGCGTAAAGCAATTCGTAAACTTTTTGGATTGAAAGTGAATTTTTTCTTTCAATAAGTTTCATTTCATTACCAGCCTGCACATTCCCGGTTTTAAGAACACGAACATAAACCCCGGCAAACCCCGAATCGACAAACTGCCTTACGATTTCGTTATTGTGAAACCTGAATTCGAGTTTAAAACAGGGCTGGCGGGGCTGTGTTGCCTGAACGATGGTTTCCCCGACTTCAAAAATATCGCCGATATTAATTTCTGCTTCGTCAAGTCCTTCAACTGTCAGATTTTCGCCAAACATTCCCCAGGGCATCTCGAGGGCAGGGTAGAGGTTTTTCCAGTAAGTATAGTGGTTGGCTGAATACAGATAACACGCCTTATCAACTCCTCCGTGGTAACGACGGTCAATTACGTTATCGTTTTCCACATCTTCGCTCCCAAGATAAATGGGATTATTTACCGGATACTTAAAAATTCCTGTGGTAACCTCTTTGTCCCGCCAACTGATGGTTCTCGCGTCTCCTGTATTTACTGAAACAACTTTCATTCGAACCGCAAATTATTTGGATTGATTGCAACTAATTATTAAACAATACCACGCTCTTTTTTTATGTTTTCGTAGGCTTTATTTACACTTTGAAATTTCTCGTGGGCAGCTTTCTGGAAATCATCGCCCAAATGGCTCACTTTGTCGGGGTGGTATTTCATGGCCATCCGGCGATATGCTTTTTTAATTTCGTCGTTGGTGGCCGCGCGTTCAATTTCCAGAATCTGGTAATCGCCATCGGTATTTGGAATAAACATGGCCTGAATTGAATCCAGATCGGGAGCATTTATTCCCATTCCACGGCTGATAACACCAATAATATTTTTTTCTGCCGTATCAATCTGACCATCGGCTTGTGCAATGCCGAAAAGGAAATGCAACAATTGCAGCCGGGCAGAGTAATTCATATTCGCTTTAATTTGTGCAGCAACTGCATCAACCGGAATGGTTTGTTCCAACAGGTCGCGCAACATTCGAACACCTTCGGTAGCTGCTTCTTCACCAAAATTGTGAACAAGAAATTTCTTCACATAATCGAGTTCCGAACGGAGTACTTTTCCATCGGCTTTCATAACAGCGGCAGTTAATACAAGCAAACTCATAATATAACCACCAGCAGTTGTTTGCCCTGAATGCCCTGTTTTGCTGTTGTTTATGGATTCTGTGCCACCATCGAAAACCGACCCGATAACAAATCCGAGAATTCCGCCAATCGGGCCACCAACAGCCCATCCAAGGCCCCCGCCTAACCATTTACCAAATTTTGCCATATGTTTTTATTTTTTTATCAATTTCTACAATCTGAGGTATTATTAGTGTCGTGTTGTCATTTGCAATTTCTGCTGAAGCCAGCTTTCTTTTTTCGTCGTCAGTCCACTGCCTGGCCATTCTGTCAATAACCTGTCCGGCTGTTAAATGATCTCGTGTAACAACTCTTTCTATTCGCAATTGTTCGGGAGCAGTAACCAGAATATTCAGGTTCATCAGCTGGTAAAAACCACTTTCGAATAAAATGGCTGCTTCATAAATTATATAAGGCCCGGTTTGACTGCTCGTCCAGTTTATGAACGTTTCTCTCACCAGCGGATGTACCAGTGCATTTACTTTCCGAAGCCATTCTTCGTTTTCAAAAATAACAGCGGCCAGCTTTTTACGGTTCAATGCGCCATTTGTGTAAATCTCATGGCCAAACCAGTTGGTAAGCTCTGCAATTACTTTCGGGTTGCCATTCATAATTTCCCTGGCAACCAAATCGGCCTCAAAAACAGGAATGCCCAAAAGTTTAAAGATTTTACAAACGGTAGATTTTCCGCTTCCAATTCCCCCGGTTATTCCCACCGTTAACGTCATTCTGTTCAGTTTAATTACTGGTTTCTATCAGAAACTCCACCTTTTCAGGGTTCAGTCTGATATTTAGTACCAGTTTGGGTTGTTTGAAAATGGTTAATCCAAGGCTGTTAACATCGTTGATAATGGAATTGTAATCTACTGCAATGCCAAAATCCGAGGCTTTTACTGAGTCGAAGCGGCTTAAACCCACACTGCAAAACAATTTTATTTCTGATGGAAATAGTTTGAGCTGAACATTATCGGGTTTATTAAAAATTTCAACGGGTACTTTTAGCTCTTTTTCAGTATATTTTTCAACCTCAATGTTAATGGAAACTTTTTCGGGAACAATGGTTGTTTTTTCGGGGTGTATTAAATCAATTTCATGTTGGATGCTGGCATTCAGTTTGTTGGTGATATTTACCTTTGTTTTTACAGCCGTTATATTTTCGAGTATAATGGACGGACCTGTTATTTCAACCTTATCGGGATTGGTTGTGACTTTGTTTTTTAAATGCATTTGCGACACAAATTCAACACTCAGGTCAATTTCAACGGGAACAATTTTGGTCGAAAGACTGTCGAGAACAATTTCGAGCAGTTCGGGTTTAATTTCTGAAATAATAATGTCGGAATTAATCTGACCGGAAAACTCAGTAATCAAATTCCGTGTTAAAATTTTGTAAGTACCTGATGATTGTTCTGTTTTTTGAATAATCTCTGAAATATCAATCTCAACAGGTGAAAAAGTAAGCAATTTATATTGTAACAGTGTAAATCCTTTCCCTTTAACGGTCAGATTGAATTCAGCAGGTGCGTCGCCTCCCAGAAACTGGTTTTTTGGTGGATTTATGAATTTAGCGGGATAACTCACAGATGTGGTATAGTCTTTACTTAAAGCATTCAAAAACCAAAGCACAGTCGAAATAAGCAAACAAATCAGAAAAACAGCCACACGTTTGTTGTTTCGTAGTTTCTCGATTTCGAAATCGCCCGATATTTCCGAAAAATTCTTAATCATAGTTTTTAAACCTCACAAATGTAAATATTTAAAAGAAAAGCCAAGCAGGTGCTGTATATATTCTGGCAGCGATGGAAGGAACTTTTAAATTGTTCAGTATTAATTTAATTCAAAAAAAGGAGATACTAAATATCTTCGAAACTGTGATCCCAAGCTGCAAAATGTCGAATTTTTTGTCTGAAGATTTTGCGCGATGACGAAGTTTATGAATTTTGATATGCAAAGAAAAAGCTCAAATTGTAAAAAGAAAAATACAAGTTCTCCCTTTTACAATAAATGAATAGCCGATAAAATAGTAGCCTCGGTTCTATTTTGAAATTTTAATTTATTTAAAATAAAATAGTTGCATCTATTTAAAATCTCTCGATGGGAAAAGCTCGCCCTGCAGAACCTTTTCTCCGGAAGGTTTTGGCTTTCGACCAACTTTTTCCTCATGTATGTAATCCTGACTCATCGGCTTCTGCATCGATCCCAGATTACGCCCCTCGAAATCCAGATTCATCAATTCGTTCAGGTTAAAACAAGCGCTAACCACCACGTGAATAACCTCGCCTTCAATTTGCAGTTTACCTTCCACCATAAGCAGCCGCGACTGCAAAATCACTTTCCTGTATTGTTCAAACGTTTTGCTCCAAACCACAAGGTTGGCAAATCCTGTCTCATCTTCAATGGTGATAAACAGTACTCCTTTGGCCGTGCCGGGGCGCTGCCGAACGGTGATCAGGCCACTCACCCTGACTTTCATCCCATTTTTCATCCGGCACAATTCGGAAGTTGGCACCACCCCCAGCCGATTAAGTGACTGTCGGATAAAACTCACCGGATGAGCCTTCAGCGAAAGCGAGGTGCTGGCATAATCCTGAATCACGTGTTCTCCTGAAGTCATGGAGGGTAATTCAGTCTTTTGCTCAGTCGTACTTTGTGATGGAGTACCGGTAAACATTCCGGTAGGGTGATCGCGCAGAGCTGACACTTCCCACAAGGCTTGCCTGCGGTCGAGTCCAATAGAGCGAAAAGCATCAGCATCAGCAAGTCGTTCCAATGCAGAAGGAGAAACGCCTGCATCGAGCAACCCGTTTATATTTTGGTAAGCACCAACTCTTCCGGCGACCAAAGCCTGCATTTCTTCTTTTCCGAGCCCATTTACCTGCCTGAGCCCCAAGCGGATCGCGTAGTAGTTTTTGTCTTTTTCTTCCAGCCTGTTGTCCCATTCCGAATAATTAATATCTACCGGGCGGACAGTCACACCATGCTTTCGTGCATCAATCACAATTTGCGCAGGCTGATAAAAGCCCATCGGCTGGCTGTTCAGCAGTGAGGCGGCAAAAACATCGGGATAATAGCATTTTATCCACGATGAGATATAAACCAACAGTGCAAAACTCGCGGCATGGCTCTCCGGGAAACCATAACTGCCAAACCCTTCGATTTGCTTGAATACACGTTGGGCAAATGCTTCGGTGTAACCTTTTTTTACCATGCCGTTCACCAGTTTTTCCTTGTACCAGCTCACTTTTCCCTTCGATTTGAATGTGGCCATGCTTCGGCGCAAACCATCGGCTTCGGCTGGAGTAAAGCCTGCCGACACAATGGCTATTTCCATCGCCTGTTCCTGAAACAGTGGAACTCCCAACGTCCGGCCTAAAATTTCTTCCAGTTCTTTCGATGGAATTTCAACCGGTTCTTCGCCGTTGCGCCGTCTCAGATACGGATGCACCATGTCGCCCTGAATGGGTCCAGGCCGAACAATGGCTACTTCAATAACCAGGTCATAAAAATTTTTGGGTTTTAACCTCGGCAACATCGACATCTGTGCCCGGCTTTCGATCTGGAAAACACCCAATGTATCGGCATGGCTAATCATTTCGTAAACTTTCGGGTCATCCTGCGGAATGTTGGCCAGGGTGAGGTTCAGGTTATAATGCTTTCTTGCCAGATCGAATGCTTTTCGGATGCAGGTTAACATGCCCAGTGCCAATACATCCACTTTCATAAAACCAAGCGCTTCAATGTCGTCTTTGTTCCATTCCACATTCGTCCGATCCTCCATTCGGGCATTCAGGATTGGGCACAGTTCGTACAGTTTTCTGCGTGTAATAACAAATCCGCCAGTGTGTTGTCCCAGTTGTCGCGGAAAACCAATGTATTGCAGGGTTAGTTCGATTACTTTGCGCAGGTGCGGATCCTGCGAACTGAAACTGGTCGTATCCGGAGTTTTCCCTTCGAACCAATCGTCGGTAAACTCATACTTCGATTTCGA
>DYSZ01000060.1:6971-18298 GCA_020726265.1 Draconibacterium orientale | reverse complement strand
GATGTTTTTCACCTGAATAAGTGAGAAATATTCAATCGGGAAAGCTTTGTAGAACTTGATTTTACAGGGTTTCCCGATTTTTTTAACTTTTATTTTGCGGAGTTAAGGTAATATGAAAGTAGGTTTGGGTAGCAATAAATCTTCGCTTTAAAGGCTTTCATTTCTCAAAAAAATCATAAGTAAGATTTTGTGTGTTCAGGGATTAAATATATCTTTATGTTGCATGTGGGATTCATCCCATATTGTGTGTTTGGGGTTTAACATTTTTAAGGGCAGCTATTGAGCAGCCCTTTTCCCATTTTGGTGATTCATTATATTTAAACAAAATCAAATCATTCGTTTCAAAAGGTTAATCATTTTCAGTCACTTTCTGGAAAAAATTCTGGCAAATCCAAAAAAAACTGAAAGATTTCGGGGATAAAAGACTACTTTTTGATTTTAGTTAAAGCGTTGCAGATGAAAATATTTTTATATTTGCAGCCTCAAAAGGGGGATTAGCTCAGTTGGCTAGAGCGTTTGACTGGCAGTCAAAAGGTCAGGGGTTCGATTCCCCTATTCTCCACAAAATAAAAGAGTTACAGATTTCTGTAACTCTTTTATGTTTTAAATCTCCTTTAAAATTTCCCGTGCTATCAGCACTCCATTTACCGAAGCCTGCATCAGGCCGCGGGTGATTCCTGCACCATCGCCACCCACATACAGGTTTTTAATTGTATCGGTCTGAAATCCGGAGTTTACCTTTATTTTGTTTGAATAGAATTTTACCTCAACTCCATACAAAAGCGTTTCATCACTTGCCAACCCGGGACTCACTTTATCGAGTGCCTGAATCATTTCAATAATATCGGTCATAATGCGGTAAGGCAAAACAAGGCTCAAATCTCCTGGTATTGCATCTTTCAGCGTGGGAATGATATTGTTACGAAACAGTCGTTCGGGAGTGGTTCGCCGCCCGCGAATGAGGTCGCCAAATCGTTGAACAAGGATTTTATGCTGTGTGAGCATATTGGCCATATCGGCCACATGTTTTCCAAATTCGATTGGGGCATTGAATGGTTCTGTAAACTTCTGCGAAACCAGCAATGCAAAATTTGTGTTGTTACTTTTCAGGTCTTTGTAACTGTGCCCGTTAACCACAGCAAGATTGTTGTCGTAATATTCCGATGACACAAAACCACCCGGATTGGAGCAGAATGTGCGCACTTTATCGTCGAAAGTTTTTGTGTAATGAACCAATTTGGCCTCGTAAAAATTCTCATTAATTTCCTGCATAATTTCGTTGCGGCACTCCACGCGAACTCCAATATCAACTACGCCAACTTCAGTATTAATATTGTGGGTTTCGCACATTTTTAACAACCAGTTGGAGCCTTCCCGCCCAACAGTGACAACCACTTTTGTAGCAAAAACAGGTTCATCGTTCACCACTACGCCAGTAATTGTCCCATCATCGAAAATTAAATTAGTAACCGGCTTTCTGAATTGTATTTCAACGCCTTTCGAACTGATAAAATCGAAAAGCGATTTGTAAAGCGACTGTGTTTTTTCGGTGCCGAGGTGCCGCACCGGGCAATGCACCAACCGGAGGTTTGCCTCGATTGATTTCTTTTGGATTTCGCGCATCGCCGGAGAAATTTCGGCTCCATGCACGTTTGGGTCGCCACCAAATTCAAGATAAATTTTGTCGGTGTAGGCAATCATTTCGGTGGCAGCCTCCACTCCAATATAGTCTGATATTGTTCCGCCAACCTCGTGTGAAAGCGACAGTTTTCCATCAGAAAAAGCGCCGGCTCCAGCCCAGCCTGTGGTTATGTTACAAGGCTTACAATGTACACAAACTCCGCCGTTGGTATGTTTCGGACATCTACGTTTGTAAATTCCGTTGCCTTTTTCAAGCATCAGAATTTTGAGTCCGGGCCTGGTTTTTATTAGTTCGTAAGCAGTAAAAATGCCGGCAGGACCGGCACCAACTATAATTACATCGTATTGTTTGCTCATGCTGAAAATGATTTGATTTCAGAAAATGCTAAATTATAATTTTCAGATAGAAATATCAGGTTAAAATTGTAATATAAGCTGTTCGTTCAGCAACCTGAAAGTTTTACGGTGATATCCCGAAATTCCATACCGGGCAATGGCAGTGCGGTGTTTCGCAGTAGGATAGCCTTTGTTGGTTTTCCAGTCGTAAACCGGAAACTCATGATGAATCTTCAGCATAAAATCGTCGCGATAAGTTTTTGCCAGCACCGAGGCGGCAGCGATTGATAAAAATCGTCCGTCACCTTTAATCATGCAGGTAAACGGAATGTTGGTTTGTGGCCTGAAGCGATTTCCATCGATTAACAAATGACCGGGTTGAACAGTTAATTTCTGAACGGCCCGGTTCATCGCCAGAAAAGAGGCATTCAGGATATTTACCTCATCGATTTCGTTGTTGTCAACGGCTTCAACTGCCCATGCCAAAGCATCCTTTTCGATGAGTGGGCGTAGTTCGTACCGCTGTTTTTCGGTAAGTTTTTTTGAGTCATCGAGCAAGTCGTTTTCAAAATCAGGGGGCAAAATTACTGCCGCTGCGAATACCGGACCCGCCAGACATCCACGCCCGGCCTCATCGCACCCGGCTTCCAAAACTCCTTTTTTGAAATAGGACAGTAACTTATTCATTTCTTCTTAAACCCATTATTTATTCGCGTAATCACGCCAGTGCCCTTAACTTCTGACAGAATTTTATGTGGCTGCGCTGCCCCCGGGTTTCAACCCGGGGTTATTCAAATTAAACCCTTTCAGGGTTTTCTCTCATCGCTGTCCTCTTCTTTTTTCGGTTCTCATTTCTCAATCACCCATTTACCCCTTTACTCAATCACTTTTACTGTAACGTCCTGTTAATGCTTGCCCACAACAAACTGGCGGTTTGGTCCCAGCTAAACCTGCTTTTTTGAATAAATCCTTTTTCAATGAGTGATTTCCGCAATTCCTCATCGCCGGCCATCTGAATCATGGCATCGGTAATCTGGCATGTTTTCATTGGGTCGGCATATAAAACAGCATTTCCTCCTACTTCAGGAATTGAGGTTGTGTTTGAACAGATTACGGGTACTCCGGCACTCATGGCTTCCACCACCGGAATGCCAAATCCTTCGAAAAATGGCACAAAAGTAAGCGCCAGTGCAGCGCCAAAAATATCGCGTAACTCTTCAGTGGAAATACGCCCGGTAAAAATCACATCGCTTTTAAAACGCAGGTTGTCATAGGTTTCAAAAATCTCGCCTGTTTTGTGCATTTCGCCACCAACAATCAGCAGTTTAATTGCTGATTTTGTTTCGAGTTTAAACCCATCAAAAGCCTTTAACAATCCGCCTACATTTTTTCGCGGATGTAACGCGCCTACAAAAAGAAAATATTCGGCTCCGCCTGTATATTTTTCCCTGATTTTACGTTTTGTTTCAGGCTCCAGCGGTTCGTAAATCTGATTGATGCCATCATAAACCACATCAATTTTATCGTAATCGATTTTAAAGGAGCGAGTAATATCTTCTTTTGAATAAAACGAAACAGTGGCAATACGTTTGGCAATGCGGGCAAACCGGGGAAAAAAATAATTGTAATACCTGGCAATCAGCCACGGCAGGTCCTCGGGGCGATGCACAAAATTAATATCGTGTATAACTGCCAGTTGCGGCACTTTTGTACGTCGCGAAAGATAGCCGTCGGGCGAAACAAAAATATCAGCCTTGTGCTTTTTCAGTACGCGGGGAATTACAAAATCGAACCAGATGTAAAACAAAAAAGGGTGCCTGGCCTGCGGCCCAACTACCACAGCAGTAACGTTTTTGGCGAAAATATAATCGGGATTGTACGGCCTGTCGAAAATAAAAATAAACTCATGTTCAGGGTTTTCGCGCGTTATCCGCCGCAAAGTTTCGAAAGTAAACCAGCCAATTCCTTCGAGCTTACCCTTCAGCAACAACCGTGTATTTACCGCAATCCTCATATTTCAGGTGTAAAATAGAAATTATTTTCTGATATATTTGCCCCCCAAAGTTAAAGGTTAATGAAGACTTTCATAAAATATGTGCTTCAAAAAATACTCGGGCTGAAAACTTACCTCTATGTTTTTGCTGTGTTTGTGATTGTAAAAATCAGGTGGGATAAACAAGAAAAGGACTTTTTTTTCTTTATGCAGCTTTTTCAGGATGGGGGTACGGTTCTCGACTTAGGTGCAAATATTGGTGTTACCAGCTATCATCTTTCAAAAAAGTTTCCGGCGAGTACCATCATTTCAATCGAACCACTCACTTTAAACATGGACACGCTGAAACGGGTAAAAAAACGTTTCAGTTTAAAAAATGTAAACGAATTCCAGGTTGCAGCCGGCGATACCAGCGGTGAACTCGAAATGGTGATGCCTGTAATTGATAATGTACCGATGCACGGATTAAGTCATGTGGTTAACGAAGAGGTTACCGATTTGAATACTGGGTTAAAATATACAGTTCCGGTTGTAACACTCGACCAGTTTGAGCCCTTGCAAAACCTTTCAAAACCTGTTTCAGCCATTAAAATGGATGTCGAAAATTTTGAATACCATGTACTGAAAGGGGCTGAAAAACTGATTGTTAAACATAGGCCGGTTATTTACTGTGAGTTGTGGGACAACGATAATCGAAAAAAATGTATCAATTTTTTAAATAACCTGAACTATTCTGCGTTCATATTAGATAAAAAAGAACTTGTGCCATTTGAAAAGGCAAATTTCGAAAAGCATAATTTCTTTTTTCTGCCACGAGTTTAACGAATTGAACCAAAAGCTTTGAAACGCAAGTTTATTACTAACCTCATATTGCTGCTTGCCCTCAATCTGCTCATCAAACCATTCTGGATACTCGGAATCGACCGCTCGGTGCAAAACCTCGTTGGCGACGAAACTTACGGCCTTTATTTCGCCCTTTTCAACTTTTCGCTTTTGCTGAACATCCTGCTCGATGTGGGAATCACCAGCTTTAACAACCGCAACATCGCACAGCACAATTTTCTGCTAAAAAAACATTTCTCGAATATCGTCGGGCTGAAATTTCTGCTTGCCATTGTTTATGCGGTTTTCACCCTTACGGCCGCCGCAATTATCGGGTATAGTAAAGTGCAGATTCACCTTTTGGTTTTTCTTATTTTCAACCAGTTTCTTATCTCGTTTACCTTGTATTTAAGGTCGAATATCAGTGCATTGCATCTTTTCAAAACCGACAGCATCATCTCGGTACTCGACCGCAGTATTATGATTTTGATTTGCAGTGTTTTGCTATTTACCGACTATTTCAGGGCTAATTTTTCAATTGCCTGGTTTGTTTATGCGCAAACTGTGGCCTACCTGCTCACCACAATCATCACCTTTTTTATTGTATTGAAAAAATCGGGGAGGATTTCTGTTCGCTTCAATCCGAAGTTTTATACAGTTTTCCTGCGGAAATCGTACCCGTACGCGCTGCTGATTTTATTAATGGGATTTTACAACCGCATTGATGCCGTGATGCTTGAACGGTTATTGCCCGAAACCGTGGGGCGGGAACAAGCCGGAATTTATGCCCAGGCATTCAGACTTTTAGATGCAGTTTCGATGTTTGGCGTTTTGGTTGCCGGACTGCTGCTTCCTATTTTTTCAAAAATGCTGAAACAAAAAGATGCAGTAGGCACAATGGTAAAACTCTCGTTTACCCTGTTAATGGTACCCGCAATTGTTGTGGCTGTTTCGAGCATTTTTTACGATACCGAAATTATGGAAGTGCTGTACCATTCAAACACAGCGCACTCGTCGGAATTACTTGGCATTTTAATGACCGGTTTTCTGGGTATTGCAACCACTTACATTTTTGGAACTTTGCTTACCGCCAACGGCAGCATCAAACACCTGAACCTGATGGCTTTGGGCGGAATGGTGCTGAATGTTTCGCTCAACCTTGTATTAATTCCAAAATACCTTGCCTTCGGTTCGGCATACGCCAGCCTTACAACACAAATACTAACCGGCATTGCACAGGCTTTTTTGGCGATGTATATTTTCAAATTGAAACCTGATTTCCGGGTTATTCTGCAATTTGTATTGTTTGCAGGGGCAGTGATTGGTTTGGCCTTTGTATCAAAATACTTCGGCAACTGGTTTTACGGCTACCTGTTTTTGTTGCTTGCATCGGTTTTAGTGGCTTTTGCTTTGCGGCTGATTAATCTGAAAGCTTTGTACAAAATCATTTTAACCCGTTAACCATGCCCAATCCAACCATCAACGAACTTCAGAGTTCAGGTAAATTTGAACTGATAGCTCAACTCAATCATAGTCAGATAAAAGAGTTTGTGGTTGAACAATTAACTGCCAACACAAAAATCATCCGTTTTTATATGTACTACCAAATTCTGATGATTGCGGTTGGGATGTTCTTTTTTACCCGTTCAATTGTGCTTGCTTTTAAAAGCGATTCAATGCCGTTGTATTACACACTGGCAGCGCTGGTTTCTTGTTTTTCCCTGCTGATTGTAATTCACGAATTGTTACACGGAATTGCGCTTAAACTTGTCGGCGCCAAACGCGTTACTTTTGGTGGCTACCTTGAAAAGTTTGTTTTTTATGCCGAAGCCGACAAGTTCGTGATCAACCGCCGGCAATTTGCCTTTATCGCTTTAACTCCTTTGGTTGTGGTTAAACTGGTTACTTTAATTGGAATTATCCTGTTTTTCAGCCACCCTGTTTTCTACTTTCTGATTTTTGTGATGAGCACCCATAGCCTGTTTTGTGCAGGCGATATTGGATTATTTTCAGTTTTTTACCAGAACAGGGAAACCGAAATATTTAATTTTGATGTAAAGGCTGAAAAAACGAGTTATTTCTTTCAAAGGATTTAGAAAATAGTAAGAATCCCATTTTCGGTATCCGCAATGAATGCTTTTATATTCTCAAGGTTTTCAGTAATAATTTCAATTATGATTTTGGTAGAACAATTTCCCCTTCTTAACCAAATAATTTTTGGAGGAAAACCAAAATAGGAAACAAGATTATTGAAGTCACTGTCTTTTGAAACGATTGTAAATCCATTTGTTTTGGCATATCCCCAAACCAACATATCTTCCAGTTCCCCAAATCCGATATCCTGTAAATGCTGGCGATTTTCAAAGTTGATTGAAAAATATCAGTAATCGCGCTTATCCTCACTTTTATGGGAATTCTGGGGCAGGTTTTCCAAATCAGTTTGAACCGTACCAAGGAAATCGGGGTTCGCAAAGTAAACGGGGCAACAGTTGCCGACATTCTTACATCGATGATTAAGGAATTCCTTGTTTGGGTGATTGTCGCTTTGGTTTTTGCAATTCCGTTATCGTGGTACATGATTAACCGCTGGCTCGAAAACTTTGCATATAAAGCACAAATTGGCTGGATGGTTTATATCTCTGCCGGCTTAATAATGTTTATTACTGTTGTACTCACAGTTACACTTCAAAGTTGGAAAGCTGCCACCAAAAATCCGGTGGAGGCATTGAGGTATGAATAATAATAGCCTTTATAATTGCTGTTCCAGTCGCTTGGTACGCAATGCACAACTGGCTTCAGAATTTCACTTTTAAAACCACATTAAACGGGTTGATTTTTATTTGTTGCGGATTGATTGTTCTTGCCATTGCATTGCTAACCGTTTCATTTCAATCGTGGAAAGCGGTTATCAGGAATCCGGTAGAAAGTTTAAGATATGAATAAAAAATCACAGTCTTTAAAACCCCTGAAAACTAAATTCTTACAAAAGAATAATTCAAATTGTTTATCGCTATAAACAAAATCAACTACTTTTTGTACAACGCAATAAACAATTCTTTCGAATATGTTTGAAACAGCTATAAATCTGGCAAATATTTGTCAATAAATGTTTTCAATGAACAAACCCTGATGTTTCCCTTTATCAGAAAATCATCCGACGAGGGTGTCAATACAAAATTTACCGGGGCATTCAAATCTTCCATGGCCTGCAAATTTCCGCGGCTAAGTTGCGGCGAATTGGAATACTTTATTTCGGCGGTTGCAACAACTGTAAGCCCTTTGGTAAATACAAGGTCAACTTCGGCCCCCTGATGTGTGCGGTAAAACATCATTTCAATCCGGTTACTCTTCAAAACGTTTACCTGATTGATTACAAAAGCTTCCCATGAACTTCCAACGATTGGGTTCCCTGACAGTTCAACAAGATTTGAAACTCCCAGTAAATAGTGAAGAATTCCTGTGTCGGGAAGGTATATTTTGGGTGTTTTTACCAATCTTTTGGAAATGTTCCATGAAAATGGCTGCAGACTTTTCAGCAGATATGCTTCTTCCAGAAAATCGACATACTTTTTTAATGTAGGCGATGTTACACCCAGAGAATTGCCAAGCGACGATGCATTGAATAACTGGCCGTTTAAATGTGCCATCATTCGCCACAAACTACCGATAATCTTTGGCGAAGCACTCAACCCTAACTGAATCAGGTCGCGGTTAAGATAGGTACTGATAAAGTTTTCCATCCAACGGTGCGACAAATTATTGCTTTGGGCAAACAGGGCCAATGGGAAACCTCCTTTTATCCACAGGTCGTTTTGCGAAACTGAATCTGGAATTTCAGTCAACCCGATTGGATGAAGCTGGTGATAGGAAATACGGCCGGCCAGTGATTCAGATGAATGCCTGATTAGTTCGGGCGAAGCCGAACCCAATAGTAAAAACCTGCCCGGAATCCTGTTCTGGTCAACCAGTGCACGCAAAAGCGGGTATAGTTCCTTTTTATGCTGAACTTCATCAATTACTACCAAATAATCAGAATGTTGAGATAAAAATAATTCTGCATCATTCAGTTTAAATAAATCTGATGGCGATTCAAGATCGAGATAAATGGATGGCTTTTGAATTTCAGCCATAATTTGCCTGGCCAGTGTGGTTTTTCCAACCTGCCGGGGACCAATAATAGAAACAACCGGGAAGAATCCAAGTGATTGCAATATTTCACCTGCCAATATCCTGTTAATCATTTTCTTATATAAATTGAATGATTATCTGATTTTAAGATATCATGGCAAATATAATATTTTATCCATGAAAGTTTAAAAATACATTTTAAATTTTCATGGATAAATGTCTAAAATTAATTGGATACCTGAACAGAAATCTATTTTGCTATTGTTGCAATGGCTACTTTTATTCTCGAAATGGTTTCTTTCTTCCCTAGAATTTCGCAGATTTTAAACAAATCGGGACCCACATTTCCGCCAACCAGACAAAGCCGGAGCGGATTCATTACCGCACCAAAGTTCCAGCCTTTTTCATTCATAAAATTGGAAAAGGCTTCTTTAATCAATGGCTGTTCCCAGCTTTCAACAGTTTCAAAAACACCGCAGATTTCTGTTAACTGGCCAGGTGTTTCAGCCAGCCAGCGTTTTTCAATAGTCTTGGCATCGTAACTTTTTGGCGTTTCGAAAAAATAATAACCCTGCTCCCACAATTGCGGCACTAACTCGCAGCGCTCCTTGATTTCGGCAATCACTTTTATCACCATTTCGTCGCTCACGGTCACGCCCTTTTCTTTTAAAACAGGCTGAAACAAAACGGCTAGTTCCTGCTCCGATTTTTGCTGAAAATAATGACGGTTGAACCATTTTGCCTTTTCAGGGTCGAACCGCGAACCCGATTTTACCACCCTTTCGAGACTGAAAACCGACACCAGCTCTTCGAGTGAAAAGAATTCCTGCTCGATGCCGGGATTCCAACCCAGCAATGCGAGTAGATTGATAAATGCTTCCGGGAAATATCCGTCTTCGCGGTAACCGTGAAAAGTTTCGCCCGAAGTTTGGTCGTTCCACAATAACGGAAAAACAGGGAACCCCATTTTGTCGCCATCGCGTTTGCTGAGTTTGCCTTTGCCAACAGGTTTCAGAATGAGCGGCAGATGCGCAAACCGCGGACGGATTTCCCAACCCAGCGCCCGGTACAACAAAACGTGGAGCGGCATCGACGACAACCACTCTTCGCCACGGATCACATGCGTAATTTCCATCAGATGGTCGTCAACCACGTTGGCAAGGTGATAAGTTGGCATCCCGTCCCATTTGTAAATTACCTTATCGTCGAGTACCGACGTATTAAAAGTTACTTCGCCACGAATAATATCGTTTTCTGTAACATAAGTATTTTCCGGCATTTTAAAGCGAACCACAAAATGTTCGCCTGCCTGAAGACGATTCTCAACTTCCTCATTCGTTAATGTCAATGAGTTGCAAAGTGCATTGCGGGTTTGAATTCCGTACGAAAAAACTTCGCCTTTTTGTTCAGCTTCCAAACGGAGTTTTTCAAGTTCTTCGGGCGTATCAAAAGCATAATATGCCCAGCCCGATTCAATCAACTGGTCGGCGTACTGTTTGTACAAAGTTTTGCGTTCGCTTTGCCGGTAAGGTTCATAATTTCCACCAACTCCGGGACCTTCATCAAAATGCAGTCCGCACCAGTTGAGACTTTCGATAATATACTCTTCGGCGCCCGGTACAAATCGGTTCTGGTCGGTATCTTCGATACGCAACAGGAAATCGCCGCCATGTTTTTTGGCAAACAGGTAATTAAACAATGCCGTGCGTACACCTCCCATGTGCAGCGGCCCTGTTGGGCTTGGCGCAAAACGCACCCTCACTTTTGACTTGCTCATTGTAGTTTTTTTGAAATCAGGTGCAAAGATAGGACAATGCGTGAATGCTTTAATGCATGAATGCGAGAATGCAGTAAAGAAAAATCCACTATGATTTATTTTTTATTTGGAATTGGAATTTCAAGTTGTTTGCAAATTAACTCACACAAATAATCATCTATTTCCGAATGTCTGGGGATAACAGTTCTTTTTCTGTTACTGTGGTTCATATATTTATCGTGCCTGCTACCATGTTTAATAAAACCTCAATTATGCTGATTCAGATACTGAATGAATTTTGACCTTTTCTTTTCAAGGGTTAAGCAAAAACAATTTCTTCTTCGGCAAGCATTTCTCCTTTTAGTGAATATTGCTCTCTAACATCTTCGAGGTACATTTCAAGTGCTTCCTTAATATTTTCACGTAGTTCTTGATTATTTTTCCCTTGTGTGAAAACCTCTGGAAATTCTTTTAACTGACCAACCAAAAAACCACTTTTCCCCTTCTTGATAACCAATGTAAGTTTCATCTTTTAAGCATTTTCTTCAAAAATAAAGAAAATAACCTATTATTCAATCATGGCCTCATTTCTGCGATTTATCACCAATTTTTACAACACATTTTTTTTACTTTGTTAATATTCAAATATTC
>DYSZ01000060.1:0-6871 GCA_020726265.1 Draconibacterium orientale | reverse complement strand
ATTCAAATATTCCAAATATGTACGGAAAAATAAAACAAGACCTGCAAAACACCCTCGAAGAACTAAAACAACAGGGTTTATACAAAACTGAACGAATCATCACCTCGTCGCAAAGTGCCGAAATTATGGTGAACGGGAAAACAGTACTTAATTTTTGCGCCAACAATTATCTCGGGCTTGCCAATCATCCCGAGGTTGTGAAAGCCGCGCAGGATGTGATGAATGACTGGGGTTTCGGACTTTCGTCGGTGCGGTTTATCTGCGGCACACAGCAGATTCACAAAGAACTGGAGCAAAAGGTTGCTGAATTCCTTGGAACTGAAGACACCATTTTGTATTGTGCTGCCTTCGATGCCAACGGCGGTGTTTTTGAACCATTGTTAGGAGAAGATTCAGCAATAATCTCCGACGAGCTCAATCACGCTTCAATTATCGATGGGGTGCGGCTTTGTAAAGCGGAACGTTTCAGATACAAACATGCGAACATGGAAGAATTGGAGCAATGCCTGAAAGATTCACAACACCTGAAATACAGGATGGTGGTTACCGATGGTGTTTTTTCGATGGACGGCGACATTGCCAAACTGCCCGAAATTGTGGAATTGGCCGAAAAATATGACGCACTTATAATGGTTGACGACTCGCACGCCACCGGATACATCGGCAAAACCGGCCGGGGCACAGCAGAACATTACGGATTGCTGGGGAAAATTGACATCATAACCACCACTTTTGGCAAAGCAATGGGAGGCGGTAATGGTGGTTGCACTTCGGGCCGAAAAGAAATTATTGAAATGCTGCGCCAGCGTTCGCGGCCCTATTTGTTTTCGAATACACTGGCACCGGCAACTGTGGGAGCTACGTTGAAAGTGATTTACATGCTGCAGAATGGCAGCGAATTGCCAGCCAAAACAATGACCAACGCGGTGCATTTCCGCACAAAAATGGAAGCTGCCGGTTTCGATCTGGTAAAAGGAAATACGGCCATTGTTCCGGTGATGATTTACGATGCCCCGCTGGCAGTAAAATTTGCCGACGAATTGCTGAAAGAAGGTGTTTATGTAATTGGTTTTGTATTTCCGGTTGTGCCAAAAGGCAAGGCACGCATCAGGGTTCAGCTTTCGGCTGCGCACACCACTGCGCAAATCGAAAAAGCGGTTGAGGCTTTTATTAAAGTGGGGAAAAATCTTGGACTAATCAAATCATAATACTTGTACCAACAAAAAGTGAGAAACCCGGAATTGCTTCCGAGTTTCTTTATTTTACACCCTGAATTGAAATCGTTGCAATATCGCTGCCCAACTTGTCGGTAGCCTTTTTAAACTGTGCAGCCGTTATCGCCTCGACAGCGATTGTGATTGACGCTCCATTTTTAGAAGCCTGAAACTGAGCCATCAATATTTGTAATTTGTCTTCTTTGTGCCGCTCCCTGAACACTGCCTGAACGCTCTCCTTGTTCATCTTTTTCAATCCGCTCATTTTTACCGCAAAATAGCCTTCAATTCCCTGGTAATAATAGGTGCGGTTTTTACCATTGTAAGTTACTTTGGTGAGCGTGGTGTGTTTCGAGCTTTCTTTGATGTATTTTCCTTCCTGTTGCGGAAACTCAACATACAACAAATAATATCCGGCATCGAGATAACTAAATCTAACCTTCCCCAATTCACCGGTTTGATGAACTGCTATTACATCCCTGCCCGAACCGGGTTCGAGGATTAATTTGGCTTTGGCAACCGATTTTGCCGAAAGCATTGTTGAAATCAATAAAAAAACGACCACTAAAAATCTCATAATTACAACTGTTTAATTTCTGACATTGCTATTTTCTGCAGCAAAAGTTCAATCTTTATATAAAGTTAAAACAAAATTGAAACGTTAAAAACCAGCATTTGTTTTAAAAAGCACTGTCAAGTGTTCTTAGTGTTAAAACTCCCTTCAGCTTTTCTTCGGTGATGTCGGTTTCGAGCCTGATTGTAACTGTTTCGCCCGGCAACATATCGAAATAATTATCGGTAAAAAAACCTTCTTCATCGCCAATTTGCAGATATACATTTTTGGCCAGTTTATCAGTTTTCAATGTGATGTCGAAACCTCCTCCAACTGAGGTAAATTCATACGATACCTGCGGTTTTTCTATTTTTAGTTCTTTATAAGGTATGAAAAACAAAGTGTTTTTCGAAATCACATTTCCATCCTGCAAAAGTTCGCAACTCAAAACAGCCTGGTCTGTAAGGTTGCCGGTTTCGGCAAGAAATGTGGATTTATTTACTTCGAAAAAATTAGCGCTTGTATTGGCCGGAACAGTAACTTGTGCGTTTTTCTCCCAAACAACTTTTCCGCTGAAATCAACCAGCTTCAGCTTCAATTCAGCATTAATCGGTTCCAGTTTGTCGTTAATCACATCCACTTTCAGGGTGTCGCCCTGAGTGAACGGACTTACCAAAACAGGCTCGAAACCCTTTTTCACATAGTATTGCAGCGCCTTCCATTTTTGGTAGTAATCGGTCGAACTCCACGAAGCCACCGGCCAGCAGTCGTTAATCTGCCAATATAAACTTCCCATATTAAAAGGCATGGCACGGCGGTGTCCTTCGAGCCCGAATTTGATTCCTTCGGCCTGCAAAACGTGGTTTACATACAAAAATGATTCAAAATCCTTTGGTTTTTTATATTCCTGCAACATGTAATATTCAATAGTTCCGTTGCCGATTGACGAGCGCTGGTGCGATTGCATCACGTCCGAGAAAATGTCATAATCATCCGGCAATGCATATTTGCGCACGGTGGCAATTTCGGGGAACGACTGAAAACCATATTCGCTCATAAAACGTGGCAAGTGGGTTGCGTAGGTTTGGAAAGGCGCTTTTCCCCACCAAACACCCCAATAATGTTCGTCTCCATTCACAAGGTCGGCAGGGATTCCGGTTCCCGACGATGGGCTCGAACTCCAGTAACTGCGCTGTGGGTCATTGGCAGCAACAGCTTCGGGCAGAATTTTATGAAAAATATCTTCGTAAGTTTTCCAGATTTTTGCAGCATTTTCGGGGCTTTTCTCTATTTCTTTTTGTTCCCAGCCCCAACCTTTCCAGGCAGCCAGAATTTCGTTATTGCCGCACCACAGCGCGATACTTGGGTGGTTGCGCAGGCGTATCACATTATCATTTACCTCTTGTTTTACGTTTTCAAGAAAAGCTTCATCACCCGGAAACATGGCACAGGCAAACATAAAATCCTGCCAAACCAGAATTCCCGCTTCATCGCACAACTCATAAAATTTGTCGTCTTCGTAAACACCGCCTCCCCAAACACGCAACATATTGTTGTTCGAAATTTTAGCAGTTTCAACCACTTTGCGGTAGTTGTCGTCGGTAACACTCGGCAAAAAAACATCATTCGGAATATAATTGGCACCTTTCATAAAAACCGGATGGCCATTCAGTTTGAAATAAAACGAAGTTCCGTCCTTGTCTTTTTCACGCACCAGTTCGAGTGTGCGGATGCCGATACGGGCAGTAGCTTCGTCAACACCGCCACCCACGTTGATTTCGCCGGCAAGGTTGTATAAATGTTGTTCGCCCAAGCCGTTTGTCCACCACAATTGCGGGTTGGCAATTTCAAAGTTGAGACTGTATTTTTCAACACCTTTTTTCAGTTCGATGACAGTTGTTTCCAGCAGCGCATTGTTATTTTTTATGGCAATGTGGGCTTCCCCTTCAGTAACTGAATTTACCTCGAAAACAGCTGTAAAAGTTGCCTTTTCATCCGACACCGAATTTTGAACAATCTGCAGGTTTTCAATTTTTGCCCTGTCCCAGGCTTTTAGCGTAACCGGTCGCCAGATTCCGCTGGTAACAAGGCGCGGGCCCCAGTCCCAGCCAAAATGATAACCGGCTTTGCGGGTGTAAATACTCACTTTTTTATTGCCTTCCACCTGCCCAATGGCAGCCAAATCGTTGTCAGAAACCGGTATTTCGAAACCCTGAGCATCGTATTTTTTTATGCCTTCGGTAATGGGCGAACGGAGTAAAATATGCAATTGGTTTTCGCCTTCTTTCAGATATTTTTTCACGTCGGCTTTCCAGATACGAAACATGTTATCGGCATTGAGCACCACATTTCCGTTTACCGAAACTTCGGCGTAGGTGTCGAGACCTTTAAAATCGCATTCCACCACCTCTTTTGCCAGTATTTGCTTATCGGCATAAAATGTGGTTTTGTATTCCCAATCCACTTTGTCAATCCATTGCAGGCTGTGTTCGTTCAGCCGGTAATACGGATCTTCGATTTTTTTGTTGGCAAGCAAATCGGAGTGAACTGTTCCGGGCACGGTTGCGGGCAGCCATTCGTTTTTTCCGGCCTGGCTGAATTGCCAGTTCTGGTTTATTTCCTGCTGAATCATCAAGTCGGTTCCACTTTTTGAGCAATTCCAAAAAAGAACTGCGAGTAGCATCACTGAAAAAAGCACTTTACTGTTCATAATATTCTTGGTTTTAATTTGATTTTTTACAATTGATATCAGGTGCTCAAAAATATAAAAATGTTGGATGGAAGTCAGCATCGGGGAAGAAACGATTTTAGGCGGGTTGTGTCGGTTAAAAGAAGATAACTTCGCTTCGCTCGTTATGACAATCAATTGATGTATAAAGAAAAGGAGGGGTTTGGTGGCTTTAGCCACCAAACCCCTCCTTTTCTCATTTACATGCAGAATGTGTCATTGCGAACGAAGCGAAGCAATCCTGCATCTGATTTTGAAATCAATAATTTATTACCGTAAAGGTAAATTTACTTTTTGTCGGTCGAAATTTTTAAGGGCACATACAACGGGCAAAATTTGAACAGCCCGGTTGCTATCGGTACAATTCCGATTAAACCCCACCAACTGTCGAAAACCACGCCAAGCAGCGCAACTACTAACCCGATGATAATTCTCAAAAAGCGGTCAACATAACCTACATTACATTTCATGATTATTTGTTTTAATATTACTACTGAACGTATAAACAAGAACTGCAGAAATTAGTTTCAAAAATCTTCTTCAAGTATTACGGTTTCTGATATTTGCCTGTTCTTCAAATTCGCTTTTAAAAAGACTGCTCCCGAATTATTTCGATATAAAGGATTGGTCAATCCAATACCCTTTTCCACTATTATCCCCAACAATTTTTACAAAATAACGATTATCCATGTTTGGGTCAATTTTATCGATGGTACAGGCGCGTGCCCCATTGGAGAATTGAACTTTTACTTTTTCACCAACTTTGTATCTGACTACTTCTTTCACCGATAAATCGGGTTTTGGTTGACAATTGGTATCATTGCCTTCCATTTGTTTCAGCATGGCATCATTGGGTGGAGAAAATCGGAAATCCACAATTTTCCAGGTCCCGTCAACCGGTTTTCCGGTCATGGTAACATAGTTGTTAAATGTGCGGTTCAAAAATTCTATTTGCCCGTATTGCTCGGCTTTTACACCGGGATACACGCAAAATGCTCTTTTGTATTTATCAATATTGGCTACTAAATTGTTTATCCAATCAGCATGATAGGCTTTGAAAAATACTGTACTGCCATCTTCATAGCAAGAAGCATCAACAACCGTCATAATGTACGATTCGGCAGTTGGCCCATCGGGTGCATTAAGTAGTTTCTCGTGCAAATAATAAAACAACTGTTTATCCGATTTAAAAACCGGGGCATCAGGCACTTTTGGCAAGCTGCTCATTGTTGCTGCTGCTGCGTTTTCTTCTGCCAGTCGCCCAATTGATTTCATATTTTTAATTTCTTCGGGCGAATACTTCGTTTTCGATATTGGGTTTTTAGCATCCGTTTTTTCGCTGCCGTTTGTAATTTTCCATGGTGTTGTCAAATTTTCACGTTTGGCATAGATTCGGTAAAGATGTTCGGCTTTTTCCAATTCGGTAGGAGAAGCAATCACGGTAAATATTACCTGAACATAAAAGGCAACGTCGGTCGGTTTTCTGAAATACCAATCAGGGTCGGTTGGAAAATCAATGCTTTCAATCTCACCGACAGCATAGTTAATTATGTTTCCCATCCAGATATCAGGATGCTCAGTAAGTTGATTAATCATTTCTGTTTTGTCGGGTGCAGGAACATTAAGATAGCTTGATGAACCGACGGTGAACTGCTCGAAAACCCAGGAATTCCCGCTTTTCATATATCTTAAACTTGCCTTGTACCTGACTGGGTACTCCGGAAATTCAGATTTTTGAACCACTTCGAAGGGCTGAGTAAAAATATCCACATAAAACCCTTCACGAAATTCACGGTCAATACCACCTGGGCCGATGAGTTTATGCGAAATTAAATCGACATCGAATTCATTTTTAACCTTAGCCAACATCGTGGTTTGAGAAGGTTGAGCTACTGTTTCCAAAAAAAACAGTGTAATCCCTGCAAAAACCAATGCTATTCGAAACTTACGGCCAACTTTAAGAAAATCAAAATCCTTCATATTTTTATCCTTCAATTTTTAATAATCAGTTAAAACAATTTTTCTTGTTATCACAGCATTATCAACAACAATCCTTATGAAATAGAATCCTGCTTTAACGCGTTGGTTATTTTCGTTATGGCCATCCCAACTGAATTCAGTATCACCGTCAAAGATTTTTGAGTCTTGAATAACTTTAATTTTTTGCCCGGTTTGATTATAAACTTCAACCGTAACATCAGAATTATTCGGCAGATACAACCTAATAAAGACCTCTTCATTAAATGGATTTGGATAACACTCAATACCACTTGTTGACAAAATTTTACTACTGTTTACGTCTGCTTCAACAGTAACCAGTGTTTGTGCCTGGCAATCATTGGCATCTTTTACTACGACTGTGTAGTTGCCTGCTGC
>DYSZ01000008.1 GCA_020726265.1 Draconibacterium orientale | reverse complement strand
AGAACTTAACTTCAGGCGCTTTTTCAGCTCCCTGTTGTGCTTCGAAATAGGTTTTCTTTTCAAACCCAAACCACCCTGAATAAATCACCTGTGGAAATTTGCGGATATAGGCGTTGTACGTCATTGTTGTTTCATTGAATTTCTGTCTTTCAACAGTAATACGGTTTTCTGTTCCTTCAAGCTGTGCCTGCAAGTCGAGGAAATTCTGGTTAGCTTTTAAATCGGGGTATTTCTCAACAACCACCATTAACCTGCTTAATGCCGACGATAAACCATCCTGTGCATTGTTAAATTGTTGCAAAGCCTCGGGAGTTAGTTTTGTCGGGTCGATATTAACCGCTGTTGCCTTCGAACGGGCTTCGATAACTCCTTCGAGTGTTTCTTTTTCATGTTCGGCATAACCTTTTACCGTATTTACCAGATTAGGAATTAAATCGGCCCTCCGCTGATAAACGTTTTCAACCTGTGCCCATTGAGAGGTAACCTGCTCATCCATGCTCACCATTTTGTTGTAACCACAACTTGAGAACAAAACTGCAATCACAACTGCAACTAATCCTAATTTTAAATTTTTCATCTTCTTCTTCGTTTTTAATTTTATATGTGCAAATATTTCAAAACAATGTAAAAAATCAGCCTGTAAATCGGGGAAAGACCATATTTTGCCGCTGTATTTCGACCGGTACCGGTTAAACGACCACAAGATATGATAACAACTGATTTTAAACAAACTATTTTGCAGGGAATTCCAGAAACGTTGCCTGCTGAAAAGCCTTTCGATAAAACGATAAACCATGCCCCAAAACGAAAAGATATTTTAAATGCAAAAGAAAAAAAACTCGCGCTAAAAAATGCCTTACGTTATTTCTCCAGCGCGTTACATGCGAAACTTGCTCCTGAGTTTTTAAATGAACTGACTACGTTTGGTCGCATATACATGTACCGTTACCGGCCTGATTATCCGATGTATGCACGCCCAATCGGCGAGTACCCAGCACAATCGGAACAGGCAGCTTCAATTATGCTGATGATTCAGAACAACCTCAATCCGGAAGTGGCGCAGCATCCACACGAATTGATTACTTATGGCGGGAACGGAGCTGTTTTTCAGAATTGGGCGCAATACCTGCTCACCATGAAATACCTTGCCGAAATGACCGACAATCAAACGCTTGTGATGTATTCGGGCCACCCGATGGGACTATTTCCATCACACCCTGATGCACCGCGGGTTGTTGTAACCAACGGAATGGTGATTCCCAACTATTCATCGCGTGATGATTACGAACGGATGAATGCACTGGGAGTATCTCAATATGGGCAAATGACAGCTGGTTCGTATATGTACATCGGGCCACAGGGTATTGTGCACGGAACAACGATTACTTTAATGAATGCTGCCCGCATGAAATCGGCCACCAATGTTAAGACCAGCATTTTTGTGACCAGCGGATTGGGCGGCATGTCGGGCGCACAGCCAAAAGCCGCAGTAATCGCCGGTATGATTTGTGTTGTTGCTGAAATAAATCACAAAGTAGTTGAAATCAGACATAAACAGGGTTGGGTTGACGAGGTTTTTACAGATATCGGAAAGCTGATTGAGCGGATACAAGAAGCAAGCGAAACCAACGAACCCGTTTCGCTTGCTTATCAGGGAAATGTGGTTGATTTGTGGGAAACCCTGGCTGAATCGGAGCTGAAAATTGACCTCGGATCCGACCAGACTTCACTGCACAATCCGTTTGCCGGGGGCTATTACCCGGTTGGACTTTCATTGGAGGAATCGAACCAGATGATGGCCGAAAATCCTGATTTATTCAAACTGAAAGTTCAGGAATCGCTAAAACGTCAGGTAAATGCCATCAACAAATTAGCGAAACAGGGCATGTATTTCTGGGATTATGGAAATGCATTTCTTTTGGAAGCAAGCCGGGCCGGGGCAAATGTTACAAATTCAGACGGCGGGTTTATCTATCCTTCGTATGTTCAGGATATTATGGGGCCGCTGTTTTTTGATTACGGGTTTGGGCCTTTCCGCTGGGTTTGCACTTCAGGAAATCCGTCAGACCTTGAAACCACCGACCGGATTGCTGCAAAGGTTTTAACAGAACTGGCTAAAACTGCGCCTGCCGAAATAAAACAGCAGCTTGAAGATAACATCCACTGGATTACTGAAGCCGGAAAAAACAACCTGGTGGTTGGCTCGCAGGCGCGCATTTTATATGCCGACTGCGAAGGCCGCACCCAAATTGCCCTCGCATTTAACGAGGCAATCAAAAATGGTGAGATTTCTGCGCTCATTGTGCTTGGCCGCGACCATCACGATGTTTCGGGAACCGATTCTCCTTACCGTGAAACCTCGAATATTTACGACGGATCGGCCTTTACCGCCGACATGGCTGTGCATAATTTTGTTGGCGACAGCTTCCGCGGAGCTACCTGGATTTCGTTACACAATGGAGGTGGCGTTGGCTGGGGCGAAGTAATCAACGGAGGATTCGGGATGACGATTGACGGTTCGGAAGAGGCTGAAAAACGAATTAAAATGATGCTTCACTGGGATGTAAACAATGGCATTGCCCGTCGCAGTTGGGCGCAAAATCCAGCAGCAAAATTTGCCATTCAACAGGCAATGAAAGCAAACCCTGATTTGAAGGTTACCCTGCCAAACGAAGCCGACGAAAATCTATTGGAAAGTTTATTATGAATTAGAATTTATTCACCGAAAATCATTGAATACGGTCTGTCGATTTCGCGTTCCAATTCGCCAATACCGATATTCCGGCTTTTGCGAATATATTCCCGACCTTCAAAATAAACCAAAAGTGTGGGAACAGCAAACACCTGGTTTTGTGCAGCAACTTCGGGCAATTTGTCGGTTTGTATATAAACCATTTTAATTTCAGGGAAAGAGGCTTGAATCAAATCTGCGACTTTTGGTTTTAATACCTTGCACACATTGCAGCTTTCGGTTGAAAAATAAGCCAGCAATGCAGGCTCCTCTTCTTTATGTTTTAAAAACGCTTCGAATGATTCCACTTGTTCAAACATGTTGTAATAATTTTTGTTAATACTGACCTGTACTTAGCATCACAAGCGTGCATCCTTCAATGGTCTCAATCCCCTTTAATTCTAGCATTTCGGCAAAATCAAAATTCTCGGTTCCAGGATTAAAAATCACCCTTTCCGGCTGGATGTCAATTACCTGCCTATAATATTCAGTCTGGTGTTGCGGTCCCACATAAAGAGTCACTGTATCGATTAATTCGTTCACCGGAAACTCGGTCTGAATCGGTACTCCGGCTACTTCTCCTGTTCTTTTTGCAAGTGCAATCACATCGTGCTGATGATTTCTTAGTGCGCGGATTGCCATATTTGAATATCTGTCGGGGTTTGTACTGGCCCCAATTACGAGTGTTTTCTTATTTCCCATTATTTTCTTTTTAACAGAACAACAGCATTCACCGAAATGCCTTCTTCACGGCCCTCAAATCCAAGTCTTTCGTTGGTTGTGGCTTTTACTGAAACCTGCTCTTCATCAATTGCTAAAACATCGGCCAGCACTCTTTCCATTTCAGGAATATATGGTTTGAGTTTCGGTTGCTGTGCGCTGATTGTACAATCAATATTTACGATTTCGTATCCCTTTTCACTAACAAGCTGATACGATTTTTTCAACAGTATTTTACTATCGATGTTTTTAAATTCGGCTGAATTATCGGGGAAATGAGTTCCGATATCCCGCAGTTTGACTGCCCCTAACAGCGCGTCGCAAATGGCATGAATCACCACATCGCCATCGGAATGGGCAACTGTCCCTTTACTGTGAGGAATTAAAATACCGCCAAGCCACAAGGTCTCTCCTTCAGCCAGGCGGTGTACGTCATATCCTTGTCCAATCCGGAAATCCATTACCGTTGTCTTCCAAATGCATCAACATCGAACGAAAGCGTAAACCGGAGTGTATTCTCGAGTGGATGATTGCGTTGTGTTGGCAACAGGTACGAAAAATCGAGTGAAAAAACATTCATCTTCAAACCTGCACCTGCCGTAAAATATTTCCTGTTCCCTTTGTTTTCGTGCTCGTAAAAATATCCTCCCCTGATGGCAAATTGTTTGTTGTACCAGTATTCAACCCCGAGTGCGAGTGTTATTTCCTGCAATTCTTCCTTAAAACCACCGGGTGCATCGTAAAACGAAACAATCATCCCTTCAATCGGGCCGATATCAGAATTTACTCCACCCGACCAAATCACATCATCGTCGCCATATTCGGTTGAATCAGCCGGCGGTGTTGGAACCAGCAATTTATTAGCTTCGAATGAAAAATTAAATGAGTTGTAATCGTCGAGATTGGTAGTATATGATGTTCCAAGCATCAGATTGGTCGGAATAAAATCTTTTACTTCGCCATCGGTATATGAAATTTTTGAACCAATATTCTGAATATTGATACCAGCCGAGAAAATGTTGTCTTTCCGGTTAGCCCTGAACTCATTATACCAGTAAAATGCTACGTCGGCGGCAAATGAATTTCCTGCATGAGTTTCCTGCCCACCAACAAGTTGACCACCTGTTAAATCGGACCTGATGTAACGAAGTGATACAGCTCCGGAGAAAATCTAAGAAAGTTTTCTCGAATATCCGAAGTCGATGGCAAATTCATTCGGGCTTTGCTGACCGGCAACTTCACCAAAATCAGTTGTAAAAACGATATCGCCCAGCGAGAAATAACGCAATGAGGCGGCAACAGCCGAAACATCGTCAAGCTTTTTATATCCAGAAAGATAAGCGAGATTAATATCGTCAACAAGGTTGCGTAACCAGGGAGAATATGAAAGTCCTACTCCCATATCGCTTTCCATGAATACGTATTTTGCCGGATTCCAGTGCTGTGAACTCACATCGGGGGTCAAACCAACCCCGGCATCACCCATACCACCAGACCTCGAATCAGGAGTGATGGTAAGAAACGGCACAGCAGTGGTAATTGTATTAGCGCCCGATGTAGTTGACTGAGCCTGTACATTTTCGGCCATAGATATAACAACTGTCGCAAGAAGTAAGAACCTAAATAATTTTATCATCATTTTTCAAAAAATTGAGGCTGCAAATATACTACATTTGATTTTGCAGCAATGGTTATCGTACAAAAGAGAACGCAGCATTATTCCAAAAATTTTGCGCCCAAAAAAATTTAACGTGAAATCATCATTTTCCCTGAAGCGGAGGTTACAACATCTGAATTGTTCCGTGCTGTAATCCGGTAAGCATAAATACCGTTACCCAGGGCGGTCTGGGTCGAATTAAAATCCCACATCACCGGGTTACTCACCAGTCCTGCCGAACCCACTTCGGTTGTGATGTATTCAATGCGTCTTCCCATCAGGTCGAAAATCTCTATCATTACATCGAGTGTGGCATCAGCCTGGTTGTGTTCGAATCTGAAATTGGTAAACCCGACTGCCGGATTTGGTGTACTGTGAACTGCACTTATTATGAAATCACCTGTCACTTCAAATTCAATTTCAGCTTCCGATGAGTTATTGGCAACATCCCAGGCTTTTAAGGTGAGTTTGTGTTTTCCGATAGAAAGATTCTGAAACGGAAAATTAATTACCCCGCTTGTATAATCATTGTTGTTTGCCTGGTAATACTGATTCAATACAAGCACATTTGAGAAATCATCGTCGAGTATAGCAGTAATATCGTGACCAATTCCTGTACCGGCGGTGTTTATTCCATTTTCATCGGTTATAAAAGCCAGCAGCAACGGGTTTTTACTTGTTTTTTCACCATTGGCAAAATCTTCCGAATCCATGAATAGATTGATGTCGGGTCCTTGATTATCTGCTATTGCCTGATTGGATAAACCGCCAATCAGAAAATCATTAAACGCACCGTGAGCATCTTCAGTTCCATTATCGGCATAATACATGATTTTGCCTTGCCCTGCCGCATACGAAATGTCTTTTGGCACAACAAAACTGAATGAAAACACACCGTTTGTGACACTCGCCGTACCTTTGTATATAATATTCTCCAATACTTTGTAACTAAATGGCGTTTCACCATTGTTGCCAAGCGTACTTGCTGTTGTTGCCTTGTCATAAACTGTTACCGACATTTTTCCGGAGAAATTACCAAGCGTATTGCCGACAAAATCCGTTACAACACCCTCAATTGTAACTTTATCGAGTGCCTTTATGGTGTCGGTATATGTACTTGCCTCTTCATTATTGATTTTTTTTGTCACAACCTTGTGTTTCGGGTACGATAATCGCAAAGCCGGGTCGGCCAACAGACTGAAATTTCGTTTGTTAGTTGTATTAATTGTATTGTTTTTGGCCAATCGCATGATGTCGCCCATCCGGTAACGATTCCCGTTTTTATCGGCTTCAAAAACAAAACCGTAAAAACTCTGGCTCAGTAAAAAATTAGAATAGGCAAAAACCAGCCGGGTTGTTGAGAATAACCCTATCCCACCGCCGTTTGGATTAAACAATACATACTCACCAATTGAGGTTTCGTCGGTATCGAATCGGCTAAATTCACAAGTGGCTGTTACAAAAATTGGCAGGTTTTTGGCATTCGACCACGAATTGACATTGCTGATATCCAATACATGTTCATCGGCCATAAAACGTTCGTTTGCATGTCCAACATAGTTCAGAATCAGAACCCCATCTTTTACCCTGTTATTAATTGCTGTTGTAACATCAGTATATTTTTCTTCTCCGGCTGATACAATTTGCTGGTAAGCATCGAGGTATATTTTTTCAGTTAAAAATTCTTTATGGCCCGCGTTAACCATGGTTGCCAGTTTCTCAGAATCCGACATGTGCAAACTACCATCCTCGTCATCGGCGATAAAACTAACTACATTGCGCCAATTACCCAGTGCATTCTCTGCATAGTAGTTTTCAATTTTATCAATCACCAGTTTAGCTTCGTATTCTGAAGATGCAGGTATTCGTCCTATCCCGATGTCAAGGCTCCCATTATACACACTTTCTCCCTGATCGAGGATAGCAAAATAGTCGTCGGTTACAAACGAAGCTACCGGAACGAGCGAATTTTCTGATTGATAAGTAGGAATAAAAATTTTTGTATTTGCCCTGATCTCCCGGTTATCGAAACTGCCATCGCCAAACAGTAACACATATTTCAGTGCTGTTGATTTATCATACAACATTTTAATGAAATTCCTGATGCCTGTTGCATTTCGTTCGCCCGAACTGAATTCGTTATAAACCAGTTCTGCATTAACAACTTCCACACTCATACCATCGTAACTACGGTGAAAATCGGCTAAACGGTTTGCAGAACTCAAGAAAGTGGGATGTGATATAATTATAAATTCAGGCACACTCATTGCATGAAGATTCTGGTTGGCAACTTCACCAACAAGTTCAGGCTCGCTGTATGTTCCATTGGGACTAAATGCAACATATTCGGCCAACTCCGATGATGGCCTTTTAAAAACACTAATGTTGCCCGTTATTTCAACTGGTATCTCACTGACGTTAAACTTGTCGGTAACATCAAAAACACGTACTCCTGAAACAGCATTTTCAATAGAGTATGCGGTTATATTACTTGCTCCAATACTATTCAAGTTGCTGAAAAAAACTGGTTTGTTTCCAAACTTAAGCTTTTTTCGATAGTTAATTTCGAGATAATCGAGCCATGCAACTGCATTATCATCAACATTTCCGCCTGTGTTATCACCAAAATATTTTAGTGTAAATCGCACCGGGTTTCCTGTAACTGTAACCGAGGTTAAACCTTCCTTTTCATCGGCATAACTGGCGGTCTGGCTTCCGGTATTTACCATTGTAAATTTGAGCGAACCAATTTCAACCTGATTAACCAGTGTTTTCAATTCGGATTTTTTGTATGACCGGGCAATTCCGCTTACTTTTATTTTAATCGGATCAGCAACACTAATATCTTCGAGTGTAAAATCAATATTTTTCACCGTGCTGTTTCTGAACTTATCGCCATACCACTTTTTCCCCGAGCCATATTGCAACACATTTTCAATATCATTTTCATAAACTACATATGCATTTGCCGAAGTAACGGTTTGTGTGGCTGGTTCGGTAACAGCCGCCAACTTCGTTGCATTTTTATCTGTGCCAACGTTATCTGTCAAAAAGAAAAAACCTTTGGAAGAATATTCGTTGGTTTGATGGTAAAAAACATCGTTTGATTCATCAACAGCCCATTCAACCAAACCAGGTGCATAAAAAAACAGACAATCTGTGCCATTGTTTTTGTCGCGCCAAACAGCACACTGTTCAAGATCATCATAATTTATTACACCAGGATCTTCCGACAAAAGCATTCCCCCACTTCCATATATACTAACTTTTGAGGGGTTGGCAAACCCCCAGGCTGTTAGTTTTGAATACGGAATTTTATAAACTCCTTTTTCGGTAATGCTGATTTTTACCCATTTCCCCTGACTTAAAGCCGAACTATTTTCCCATTCGAGAGTAACTTGTGCATTCTTTAATTCACCGACTTTACTTCCAGAAACTCTTTTCAGAACAAAACTCTTCAGCCTGAAAATTTTCCCATCCACCTTTTTTAAAGTTGAAATCTGAATATGCAGGACTGCATATTCACGCGTAAGTGATTTATTTGTAGTTAGTTTAAATCTATCCTCAATTTTCTCAATGCCGGGAAAATCATCGGGCAAAACAAAAGCTTCAAAAACCGGATTTTCCAAAACATAGCTGAATTCCTCACTTTCGTTTAACTCAACAGATTTAAAATAAACAGGAATCATTGAGCCCGGCTCTGGAAAAGCTGCGCCTTCAAAATTCAATTCAGCGGATAGATGCAACCCGTTTTCATCCACAGATAGGTTACTCCACTGAATAGTAATATGTTCCCTGTGGATGTCACCTGATGTGAATCCAGCTAATACAATAAATAATAGGAGTGTATAAAACTTCATATAAATCAGATGTGAAATCAGAAATAAAACGCCTAATATAAATATTTATTGCAGCACCACTGACCATTAAATTAGAACTATCGAATCCTCCTGAAGTACCAGAATGTCAGTGCTGATGCAACAAACACAAAATTTTTTAAAAATGCAAAACAATAAGAATTGAACAATTTAGTTATATTTGTGACGTTCTGAAAAGTAAATTGAAAAATGAAAATGATGAAGTTAAAGACTTTGTTCATATTGCTATTAGCAGCAACCATATCGGGATGCGGTTTATTTGGCAAAAAAGGCGGAAATGTTTCAAGAACAACAGGTTGGGAGTACAATTCTGAAGAAACAGGAAGCATTCCATATGAATCAGGTTATGAGCAGGATGCCGGACCCGGTCTTGTTTTTGTACAGGGCGGTACTTTTACCATGGGCCGCGTAGAAGAAGATGTAATGTATCGCTGGGATAATGCACCTCGCAGAGTAACAGTAGCTTCGTTTTACATGGACGAAACTGAGGTTTCAAATCAGGACTACCGCGAATTTACACACTGGTTATCACGTGTTTATGCCGGAAACAGGGCTAAAATTAATTCAGCACTTCCCGACACAGCACTTTGGAGAAGTGAGCTAGCCTATAATGAACCATATGTTGAGAATTACTTCCGTCACCCTGCTTATAGCGATTATCCTGTTGTTGGAGTATCTTGGGAACAAGCCCACGCTTATTGCTCATGGAGAACCGACAGGGTTAATGAGCAGATTCTTGTTGAAAAAGGAATAATGGCACACGACAATACGCAAGCTGCCCAAAATATCTACACATCTAAAACATATCTTGCCGGCTTGTACCAGGGATCAGATGGGAAGAAACCACTCGAAAATCCGGATGGAACCACCAAGCGAGTTCGTTGGGAAGATGGAATTTTGCTGCCCAGCTATCGGTTACCCACCGAGGCCGAATGGGAATATGCCGCTTACGGACTTATTGGGAATATGGATGGCGAGTTGCTGACCGACAGAAAATTATACCCCTGGAATGGAGCTTATTTACGCGAAGATTCGAAAAGTGAAAAAGGTTTAATGAAAGCCAACTTTGTTCGCGGACGAGGTGATATGATGGGTGTTGCCGGAGCCTTAAACGACAATGCCGATATTACTGCTAAAGTTTATTCATACGACCCGAATGACTTCGGGTTGTACTGTATGGCTGGGAATGTTAACGAGTGGGTTGCTGATGTTTACAGACCACTTTCATTCAAAGATGTTGAAGAATTTAACCCCTTTCGTGGAAATGTGATTACAGAATATCGTCGCGACAACAGCGGAAACCTTATGCGCGACCAGTTTGGAGAGTTGGTTAAAGATACGGTTGCCGGTATGGATTATAGAAATTTTAAAGATGGAGATCCAAATTCTCAGCTTGTGGAATCGGGAAACTGGAACGCCGTTCAAGGGAATAAAACATCTGATATGTATATTCAGGATGACCGCCCCGGAGCATTTTCTTCTTTAATTACCGACAATGTTCGAGTGTATAAAGGTGGCTCATTTAAAGACCGTTCTTATTGGCTTGTGCCCGGAACCCGCCGATACCTGGAGCAGGATAAGGCGCAGAACGACTTGGGATTCCGTTGTGCCATGACACGCGTTGGTTCCCCAGAAGGATTTTAATAAAATTAAATATTTCAAAAAGAGCTTCATTTTTAAAGATGGAGCTCTTTTTGTTTCAATTAGTCAAACTACTATTGAAATTGAAAAATGAAAAACATTGCTGAACTTTACCACATCTTCAGGAACCACCCTGTAATAACCACCGACAGCAGGAATATTGAGCCGGATAGCCTGTTTTTTGCTTTGAAAGGGGATAACTTCAATGGTAACAAATTCACAATTGAAGCGTTGAACAAAGGAGCTGCCTATGCAATTATCGATGAAAAAGAATATGTATTGCCAGGGAAAACAATACTGGTTGAAAATGTACTTCAGGCGTTGAAGGATTTAGCAAGTTTACATCGCAAAACGCTCGGGTTGCCCATACTTGCAATAACTGGTACGAATGGAAAAACAACCACCAAAGAATTGGTGTCGGCGGTTTTATCAAGAAAATACAAGGTAAGTTTTACACAAGGTAATCTGAACAATCACATCGGAGTACCACTAACACTACTTCAAATGAATGAGTCAACCGAATATGGGGTGGTTGAAATGGGCGCAAACCACTTGGGCGAAATTGCTGAACTTTGTGATATTGCTGACCCTGATTACGGGATAATTACAAATATCGGGAAAGCTCATTTGGAAGGATTTGGCTCTTTTGAAGGAGTAATTCAAACTAAAACAGAACTTTACCGTTTTCTGCAAAAAAAGAACGGTCTTGTTTTTTATAACAAAAGCAATCCTTTACTCGAAAAATTGACCGGCAATATCGCCAACAAAATAAGTTACGGAGAGAAAGATGCCAATTTGGTTGCAGAACCAATTGTATCACCACCCTATTTGCATTTGAAGGCTATCTTTCCAAAAGGGGCTCTCTATCTGAATACCCAGTTAACCGGAAACTACAATTTCGAAAATGTTTTGGCCGCAGCCTGTATTGGAAATCATTTCAGGGTTGACCCGCTTGAAATTCAAAAGGCACTTAAAGTTTATCAGCCAAAGAATAACCGCTCTCAGCTGATTGTGAAAAACAACCTGAGAATCACAATGGATGCATACAATGCAAATCCAACGAGCATGCAGGCATCGATTAAAAGTTTCATGCAAAACATGGCAGGCGAAACCAGTTTAATTTTGGGTGATATGCTTGAGTTAGGTGAATATTCAAGAGATGAACACACTACAATACTCGAACTCCTTAAAAGTTATCATGAATGCAATGTTTATCTTGTTGGTGATAATTTTTTTGAAATTGCAGGAGGGTATAATTATACTGCATTTGAAAATGTTGATTCCCTGTGCGAAACCTTTAAAAAAACACCCATCACCAAAGGAAATGTTTTAATAAAAGGTTCGCGCGGAATCCATCTCGAAAAAGTACTGCACTATCTTTAGTTCAGCACAGGTTTTTCAACTTTTAATACATCGGCAATTGCTCTTTCAAATGTCGGTTTTGGAAGCGCTCCCATTGCCATTTGTGGTTGTCCGTCGGTTGGAACAAACAGCAGCGAAGGTATGCTCTGAATTCCAAATAAGCCCGCCAATTCCTGCTCATCTTCAGTGTTTACTTTGTAGATAACAATTTTATCTCCGTACTCTTTTTGTAACTCTTCCAATACAGGAGCCACCATTTTACACGGACCACACCAGTTGGCGTAAAAATCAATCATACAAGGCACGCTGCCTTCATATTTCCAATCTTTATTCTCTTCGAAATTGAATACTTTTTCTTTAAAAGTTGCTAAGGTTAAATGCTCTAACATAATATCAATTTTTAAAATTTAACTTCATATATAATTATCTATATATTTCGATGCAAATATAATACCGTTTTTGTTACCCATTGTTTTTTGCCCTTTTCAGTTAAATAATTGTAATTTTGTCATTCAATTTTCTGAATGTGTCATGTTACTAACATGACACATTCACTTATTTTACAGACGATGATTAAACAACTGAATCACAGAATATTTCACGAAATAAAAGCAGTTGCTGATGAAATGCGACTCGATACCTATGTTATCGGCGGTTTTGTCCGTGATATTTTTCTGCATCGAAATTCGAAAGATATTGACATTGTGACATTAGGCAGTGGAATTGAACTTGCCGGAAAAGTATCTGAACGGTTAAAAAACAAACCCCAGGTTCATGTTTTCAAGAATTTTGGTACTGCAATGCTGAAATACAAAGACCTTGAAATTGAATTTGTTGGTGCCCGGAAAGAATCGTACCAACAAGACTCACGGAAACCGCAGGTTGAAAACGGTACACTGGAAGACGACCAAAATCGCAGGGACTTTACCATAAATGCGCTGACAATTGGATTGAACAGTGCCAATTTTGGCCAGCTGACCGACCCGTTTAATGGGCTCGAAGACCTGAAAAACAAAATAATCCGCACCCCGCTTGACCCTGATATTACTTTTTCTGATGATCCCCTCAGGATTATGCGTGCAATCAGGTTTTCAACCCAGCTTGGATTTGAAATTGAACCCGGAACGTTGCAAGCAATCGCTAAAAACAAAGACCGGATAAAAATAGTTTCAGGCGAAAGAATCGTTGAAGAGCTAAACAAGATTATGCTATCCGATAAACCTTCCATCGGATTTAAACTGCTCGAAGAAACCGGATTATTGGCAATCATTTTCCCTGAATTACAAAATATGAAAGGAATAGAACGGGTTAAAGGGATTGCACACAAAGATAATTTTTATCATACGCTTGAAGTACTCGACCGTATTACACCTCATACCCAAAACCTTTGGTTACGATGGTCGGCATTGCTGCACGACATTGCCAAGCCACCAACAAAAAAGTTTGTTGAAGGACAAGGCTGGACATTCCATTCTCACAATTTTTTAGGGGCCAAAATGATTCCTGAAATTTTTAAACGCCTCAAATTGCCACTGAACGAGAAAATGAAATATGTACAGAAAATGGTTCAGTTACACATGCGTCCAATTGTTTTGTCGGAGGATGTGGTAACCGATTCGGCTGTAAGAAGGTTGCTATTTGAAGCTGGTGATGAAATTGATGATTTAATGACGCTTTGTGAAGCAGATATCACTTCAAAGAATCCGGAGAAAGTGAAACGTTACATGAAAAACTTTCTGGTAGTCCGCGAAAAGTTAAAAGAAATTGAAGAGAAAGATGCGATTCGCAATTTTGAGCCGCCTGTTAAAGGTGAACTTATTATGGAGATTTTCGGGCTTCAGCCATGCAGAGAAGTAGGGATAATTAAAGACGCCATAAAAGATGCAATTTTAGATGGAATAATTAGAAATGATTATGATGAAGCTTATGCATTAATGATGCAGAAAGCAACAGAACTGGGACTCACAAAAAAGGATTCTAATTTACTGTAAGACGTAACATTACCGGCAAATGATCGCTGAAACCTCCTTGATAATCAAAGCCATTATAAGTACGATAGGGTTTTTTACCACCAAACTTTTTATCTTCTTCCAACAAGAATGACAAATTCACGATTGATGCATTTTCCAGCGTGGTGTGTAACCGCTCGTTCGAATTTAATAGCGCCCCTGAAACCATAATCTGATCGAAGCTAAACCATTGCGATTGAAATTTTAGTGTACCGCTGTTTGCTTTTACCCATGTTGTCGACAAATTATAAATCGCAGAGTCAACATACTTGCTTTCACAACTCCTGGCATCCAGAATATCAACAATCGACTTGTCATCAGGATTTTCATTAAAGTCACCCGCAATAACAATTTTTGGATTTTTGTCCTCTTTTTTTAATTGCTCAACCAGACTTTTCAACAAAGCCGCCGCTGCTTCACGCAACTCAAGGGTTTCGAGTAAACCTGAATAGCGTGAAGGCCAATGGTTTCCCAAAATATGAATGGTATCTTTCCCGTCAACAATACCTGAAACACACAATATTTCACGTGTTTTCAAAACTTCATTCTTAAAAATCAGCGGATAGTATTTGTAACTTGTCGGATAAAACCTTTCACTGTTGTACAACATGGCAACATCAATTCCGCGATGATCTGGTGACTCCTTTTGAATGACTTTATAAGAAGTTTTCTTTAATGGTGTTTCGCTGGCAAGTTTATCCAAAACATACCTATTTTCAATTTCACAAAACAGCAGCACATCCGGCGTTTTCCATCCACCGGCAGCAATAATAACTTTCGAAATGTTCTTTAATTTAGTATTCAGTCGGTTGTATGTCCAATGCATTTCACCTTCAGGTGTAAAATTCTCATCACTGGTTAATGAGTCATCTTTTATATCGAACAGATTTTCAAGATTATAAAACAGTATTTTGAATTCTTCGGATTCGGTTTGCGCCAACGAATTTGTGACAATGAAACTGAAAAGGCCGACAAGTAATATGAACTTACTTCCCATCCTTCTTTTCAATACGTTCATAAGCTCCCAAATCGGGTGCTTTATCGGCAGTTCTGTCTTTGTTCAGAATGTCGAATTCGTATAACGCTCCTATTTCGGTTTTTCCCACATCCTTTGCAGGCGATAGCGTATCAAGCTGGTAATTATATTCTTTATATGGATCAACAAATAAAGGATCGTATTTAGACCCCTTCCAAACATTAACAAAACGATCTTTGTTCGATGTGTTAAATGTATCGGCAACCTGCATAATGCAATTTTCGAATTTAAAATTGAATTTATTCTTGCCATTATCACCCAATTCAATCTCCTGGATATTATTGCCGTAGATTATACTGTTTCCGAAAGTGGCGTTTTCAAGATCGCCACTGTAAACCGTACTTCCACCTTTTGAATCAGCTATGATCAGCACGTTAGATATTACCAACGAAGCAGTTGACCGCGCTTTAGTTGAATAATTACCCCAGTAATTTGCAATGGTGGTATGAAAAAACTGGTAATCGCCGCCAACCACAAGTGCAACAGCGTAAAATCCACAATTAGCTATTAAATCGTTATATGCCGTAATTCTCGATTTAATTGCAAACAACCCGGCGTAAGCCATATTCTCAATTTTCGTATTTGTAATTTTGGCACTTGCATACCCATCATCTTCAATAGTACCAACCTGCAAACCGATATTTGCATTTTTAATATTACAGAAATCAAAGACATTCTCGTGACTACCGGAAAACAATACAATCCCATTCCATTGGTCAGGGATATTTTCATAGGTATCTTCAAGCCTGTCGGGAATAAAATGAATTTGTTCCTGAAAAGTACCGTTAGCTTTCAATTTGCCTTTAACATACAATCCTGCACCTTTATGAAAATAGATTTTTGTACCCTGCTCAATCGTAAGAACAGAAGTGCTGTCAACATAGGCATAATCATAAATCAGATAGGGTTTCTCAGAAGTCCAGGTCGTGGTTTTTATTGTCTCTGCTTTAACCAGTTTAAAATCCTGTCCATAAGCAATGAGCTGAATATTCTGAACATTCGAATTTGTAGTAAACTCGATTGAATCCTGAACAACCATTGGAAGATTTTGCCCGGTTGGGTCAATGGTTACTTCTACGAAAATGAAAATACTGTCTTTGCCAGGAACCTCAACTTCAAATATTTCATTGGCAACCTCACCATTAATATTTAATCTGAAATTAGAAAAATCACCTCCCGACAAGCGAATTCTGGAAATAAGAATATTCTCGTCGTACGTATTATGCACGGTAAATCGCTGCGTGGTTGACCCTATTGTCGTAAAAATTGTATCAAAAGTAACTGTGTCGGCTGAAAATTGTAAACGGGCATCAGGAGAGTTCAAATATCCTTCATCCTCGCAGGAAAATAACGAGAAAACAATAGCACTGAGCATCAATATTTGAATAAGATACCTGTTCAATTTGAAATATTTAGAATATATAACGGTTATGCGAACCTCTTATTATGGCAAATATAAAAATGAATTCACAATTTTTAACGTTTCTTAGCAATATTTAGTTGCTTAGTTCCGGTCTTTTTGAAATCAGCAATAATCCAACGATTGTAAGAAAGGCATTTACTATCAATAATTCAAAGCCGAACTGGTAACCGTTAAACAAAACCGGAGCGTATTTAGCAACAAAAAATGATGCAGCCGGAGCTAAAACGGCCACCACAGGCACCCACTTATCATTAGTTCTTCGTTTAAAATACAGGCTGAAGATGAAAAGCCCCAAAATGGGTCCGTATGTATAACCGGCCACTTTAAAAACTGCCACAACTATGCTTTCGTTGTTAAGCGCCCTGAACAGCAGTATGATAAGAATTAAAAGTGTTGAAAAGAACAAATGTGCCAATCTTTTAATTCTGTTTCGTTTTGCTTCTTCGTATTGTTCAATCTTCAAAAAATCGATACTGAATGAGGTTGTTAAAGCTGTAAGCGCCGAATCAGCGCTGGAATATGCAGCTGCTGTTATTCCTAAAAGAAAAGCAATTCCAACAGGCAACCCCAAATATTTTAAAGCCAGCATCGGGTACAAATCATCTGTATTAGCTGGTATTGTGATCTCTGATTTTTCTGCAAACGCATAAAGTAAAGTTCCCAGACTCAAAAACAGAACCACAACAACTAAAAAAAGAAGACTGAAAACAATCATATTCTTTTGAGCATCATGTATATTCCTGCAGGTCAGATTTTTTTGCATCATATCCTGGTCCATTCCCACAATTGCAATGGTTATAAAAACTCCGGCCAGAAATTGTTTAAAAAAGTTGTTCTCCGAACGCCAGTCCCAGAAAAACACCTGTGAATTTGGACTCTCCACAATTTCATTGATTAACTGTACCGAGCTCCAGTTTAATGACTTTGCAACTGTTACGATTGTAAAAACAACTGCAATAACAAGAAACAATGTTTGAAGTGAATCGGTCCAGATAATGGTTTTTATTCCGCCCTTTTGAGTATAAACCCAAACTAACGAGATGGTTGCAATTACTGTAAGCGCAAATGGAATGTTAAATGCGTCGAAAAAAGCAAGTTGCAAAACGCCCGCTACAAGGTAAAGCCGGAAAGCTGCACCGATAAGTTTTGAAATAAGAAAAAAGAATGAACCCGTTTTATGGGCATATTCTCCCATGCGTTGGTTTAGAAAGGTGTAAATCGAAACCAGGTTCAGCCGATAATACAGCGGCAATAAAACCAACGCCACTATCCAAAATCCGGCAATATTCCCAAGAATAAACTGCAGGTACGAAAAGGCTGAATTCCCTACTTCTCCAGGAACGGAAATAAATGTAACCCCCGAAATTGTGGTACCAACCATTCCAAAAGCCACAATGTACCAGGGTGATTTTCTGTTGCCTGTGAAAAAAGTTTCAGTATCTGCCTTTCGTGAAGTGAACCACGAAACAACAATTAAGATAATAAAATAACCAAGAATGATGCTGATAACCAGATATGGATTCATTGCTATTCAAAATCAGGGTAAAGCAAATATTTTTTTCTAATCTCTTTGTATTTATCTATTTCGGGGATAAACAACTGCTTAATTTCGGCCTCGCTTTTACCTTCCCTGATTTGACTGAGCAAAACCCTGGTACCAGCTAATGTATCGAACCACTTTTCACGATTGACAAAATCTTTTTCAATTTCATATTTTTCATAAAAATCAAGGAAGAACTGTAAGGTGAACTGCGGGATTTCTGTCAGTTCTCTCAAGTCAACACCATAACACACCTGGTTTTCATTTACAGGATCAATTGCAATTCCAGGCATTTCAACAGGTATAAACTGAAAATCGCCCAAATTCTTTTGTAAGCCACCCAAAACCTGAAATGGAAATTCGGTGCCCCTGCCTACACTCACGGTTGTTGCCTCGAAAAAACAAAGCGACGGGTATAATCTTACCGACAGATAATTTGGCAAATTTGGCGAAGGGGGAACTGGTAATACGTACTTTGTACGATGAGTATAATTCAAAACCGGGATTACATCTAGCACACACGGAACAGTATCAGTCCACATTTCACCGTTAATCATTCGGGCAAGTTCGCCAACTGTACAACCATGCACAATCGGAATCGGATCCATTCCAACAAACGATTTAAATTCAGGTAATAAAACCGGGCCGGCAATGTAATCTCCATTTGGATTGGGCCGATCGAGCACAAGCAAAGGCACATTATTTTCGGCACAAGCTTCCATAACCAGGTGAAGCGTTGAAATATAAGTATAAAACCTGCACCCCACATCTTGGATATCAAACACAATCAAATCGAGATTTTTTAGATGTTCACTGGTAGGTTTTCTGTTTTTACCATAAAGCGAAACCACCTGAACGCCGGTTTTAATATCAAACCCATCCTGAATTTCCTCGCCAGCAGATGCATCGCCTCTGAACCCGTGTTCAGGTGCAAATATCTTCTGAACATCCATTTTCCCGGAAATCAAAAAATCTGCAAGATGCGTTGTGCCTTTCAACGAGGTGTGATTTACAACCAGACCAAGCCGTTTCCCTTTCATCAGTGGTAAATATATCTCTGGCTGATCGGCACCCGTAACAATGTTTTCGGCACATGACACCTGCAAAAAACCAAAAACAAACAGCATTACCAGCAACAAACTACTTTTTGGCATGACGTGATAAAAATTACATTTGTAACGGCTAAAAATACAACTTGAAATGTCTTTATTAGCAGTTTTAATAGAAATCTTCGACAGAAAAATGAACAACATCCAATTCAAGAATATTGCATCCGCTTTTGTTATCATTTTAGCCATTGCTATTCAGGGTACTGCACAAATAATTGATCCACCTTACTTTCAATACAAAACAGATACGTGGGTGACAAATCAGCTTAAAAATCTCACGCTGGATGAAAAAATTGCCCAACTGATGACTATTGCCGTTTATCCTGAACTTGGAGAAACAAGTAAAAACCAATCGCTTGAAATTATCGGCAAATACAAACCGGGAGGAATACTCGTAATGAAAGGAAATCCGGTGGTATCAGCAACATGGATAAATGATTTCCAGAAAGCTTCAACGACCCCGCTATTGGTTGCAATAGACGGAGAGTGGGGTTTGCCGATGCGAATCGACAGTACCATACGTTACCCGTATGCACAGGCTTTGGGAGCTGTTACCGATTCGGTACTGATTTACCAGATGGGGCGTGATATTGCTCAACAAATGAAGTTGATGGGAATTCACGTTAATTTTTCCCCTGTTGCCGACATCAGTACAAATCCTGAAAATCCGGTGATCAATTTCAGATCGTTTGGTGAAAACAAAAATACAGTTGCACAAACCGCATGGTACATTGCGAAAGGAATGCAAAACGAAGGGGTTTTACCGGTAGCCAAACATTTTCCGGGGCACGGCGACACCGAAACAGATTCGCACCACACACTACCTTTGTTGAATCATTCAAAAACGCATATTGATATGCTCGAATCATATCCTTTCCGCATTTTAGCGCACAACGGAATTGGCGGAATTATGATGGCTCACTTAAATGTTCCGGCTCTCGATAAATCAGGAACGCCGTCTTCTCTTTCAGAAAAAATTGTAACCAGGTATCTCCGTAACGAAATCGGATACAAAGGTTTAGTTGTAACCGATGCCATTAACATGAAAGGCGTCAGAACCGCCGGAGGTAATGCTGAACTTCGCGCATTGACCGCCGGAGTTGATATGGTTGAATGCGTTCCGGATCTGAAGAAGGCAATTGAGTCGGTTAAAACTGCTATAACCGAAGGAAAAATCAGCATCGATGAGATTAATGAAAAGTGCACAACGGTTTTGGCAATTAAGCGTTGGGTGCAATTGAACGAATACAAACCTGCGGTAACCAATAATCTTACTGCAGCTTTAAACAACATAAATTTTGAAGTCACCAACCGGAAACTGCTTAAAAAGACTTTGACAGTTTTAAGAAATAAAGATTTGTTGCCACTGCAAGGTTTGGATACTTTCAAAATTGCCACGTTAAGTATCGGGGGAAACGAAGTTTCAACATTTCAGGAATACGTTGGGAAATATGCAAAAGCTGACCATTTTGTGCTGCCCAAAAACGCTCCTGAGCAAACCTGGGCTGACCTCCTCGAAAAATTAGAAAACTTTAATCTTGTAATTGCCGGAATCCAGGGAATCGGTATTTACCCGGCCAACCAGTACGGGACAACTGAAATTCAACGAAAAGCGGTGGATGATTTGGTGAAGAACAAACAGGTGATTTTTGCTTTTTTCGGGAATGCTTATGCACTTCAACACTTTGCCAATATTCATCGTGCAAGCGGATTGATAACAAGTTACCAAAACACGGAGATAACGCAACAACTGGCAGCTCAACTCATTTTTGGAGCATTCAGCAGCCATGGCAAACTGTCAGTTACTGTCGGTTCACGTTTCAGGCAAAACGAAGGTATTGAAATAATGGCCAATCAAACACTCGCATACACAATTCCCGAGGAAGTCGGCATCAATTCGGAATTGCTCAATCATAAAATTGATTCAATTGTAAATCTCGGACTTTTAGAAAAAGCTTACCCTGGATGCCAGGTGATTGTGGCAAAAAACGGGAATGTAATTTTTCAGAAAAGTTATGGCTGGCACACTTACGACAAACGTTTAAAAGTAACCGACAGCGATTTGTACGACTGGGCATCAGTTACCAAAGTAACCGGGCCACTGCCCGCGCTTATGCAACTGGTTGACGAAGCAAAACTGGATGTTGAAAAACCGCTCAGCGATTATTGGCCATCATTTAAAAACAGCAACAAGGAAGGCATTAAAATCAAAGAATTTCTGGCACACCAATCGGGTATTCCAGCCTGGCTGCCGCTCTGGCAAATGGCCACCGGCAAAAAGGACAAATTGCGGACTACTAATTTCAGAAGCGAACCAACCGACAGTTTTAAAATTCGGGTTTATGAGAATTTGTACCTTCGTAATGGCTTCAAAAAAATATTTTTTGATACCATCAGAAACTCAAAACTGGGAGAAAAGAAATATTTGTATTCCGACCTGAGTTTTCATATTTATCCCGAAGTGATATCAAATCTGACAGGAACAAATTACGAAGATTTTGTTCAGAAAAACTTTTACCAGCCGTTGGGAGCAACCACTGTTACTTACAATCCATTGCGTTTTTTCCCTTTAACCCAAATCGTCCCAACCGAGACTGACACTGTTTTCAGACATGCCAATATTCATGGTTTTGTACACGATGAAGGAGCTGCAATGCTGGGCGGAGTTTCGGGAAATGCCGGTTTATTTGGATGTGCCAACGACCTCGCCAAAATTTTTCAGATGTACCTTCAAAAAGGATTTTATGGTGGGAAAAGATACATTACCGAAGACACCTTTAACCGTTTTAACAAGGTACAATTTCCCGAAAACAACAACCGGCGTGCACTGGGTTTCGATAAACCGTTGCCTGAAAATAAATCGAAAACCCCTGAAAATTCATATCCGGCACGCGGTGCAAGCGCCGCCAGCTTTGGCCACACCGGCTTTACCGGCAATATGGTTTGGGCCGACCCTGACAACGGATTGCTTTATATTTTTCTTTCGAACCGGGTTTACCCCACGCGTGAAAACAACAAAATTTCGGAATTGAATATTCGCGTTGCCATTCACAACGAAATTTACAATTGCATAGAAAAAGGGCGCTGACAATCTTAATAAATGTTAATGCAATTGGCACCTCTCTTGGTTTAACAGAATATAATCTTCAACTTATTTATTGATTTATTGCATCTTAATCAAACTGTAACAATTCATCCGTTCACAGTAAAAATTGATTTTCATCCAGACCCCAGAAATAGATATCTGTGAAACTTTTGTTATTAAATTATTAATTCTATTTTTACAGGTGCGACTAAAAATCTTTTAATAATCACATAAAAAATATGCGCTATGACAAGTAAAATCACTTTTAATGAGTTGCGAAAAATCAAAGACAGTTTGCCTGCCGGTTCCATCAAAAAATTGGCGCAGGAGTTTAATGTAAGCGAGGAAACCGTCAGAAATTATTTTGGAGGCGCCAATTATGTAAAAGGAGCTTCAGTTGGAATCCACATGGAACCAGGCCCCAATGGGGGTATTGTAATGCTTGACGATACAGCGATTCTCGACAGAGCGATGGAATTAATTAATGCCGAAGCTGTACATTAATTCTGAATACCATAAAAAATTTGAAAAACTGTCTTATTTTTATGAGACAGTTTTTTTTGTTATTCAACTAACCTGATATTGATATGAAAAAATTTTCTTTTCTGCTTATTTCACTTTTTATAGTGCTGATTTTCACTTCTTGCCAAAACCCCTGGAACCCATTGTTTAATGGTGAAAACCTCGACAACTGGGACAAACATCTTGGAACTTTTCTAACGGGTGCCGAAAATGCAGGAATTGGAGCAACTACTGAAAATGTTTTTAGTGTTGTTGAAAAAGACGGCGAAAAACTCATTCGCATTTCGGGTGTTGTAAACGGTTCGCTGGCAACCCGCGACACTTTCTCCAATTACCACCTGCAACTCGTTTTTAAATGGGGTGACTCGATTTACACCAAACAAAACAGTGGGTTACTGTATCACAGTTTTGGCTATTTTGGCGAAGCTTTGGGGACATGGATGGTAAATGCAGAATGCCAGTTGATGCACGAAAGGCTCGGCGATACCTACCTGATGAAAAACATGTATTGCGAAACGGCTGTAAAAACCGTTGAAGACGGTTTTATGTACTCAAAAAACGATTCGATTAAGCCATTTGGCATAATCTACGAAAGACAGGGAATTAAAAAAGCATTTGACGCTGAAAAACCGCTGGGCAATTGGAATACGGTTGACCTTTACTGTTTTGGGCGTACTTCGGTGCATGTGGTAAACGGGCAGGTTGTGATGATTAACACAAACATCGGCAAAACAGAAAACGGACAAATCATTCCAGCAAGTTCAGGAAAGATACAGTTGCAATCGGAAGGAGCCGAATTATTTGTAAAAACCATTCAGATTAAATCGATAAAGGAAATACCAAAGGAATTATTGCAATAGAAGGTTTTTTTAACTTTTCCAAAGTTTAAAACTTTGGAAAAGTTAAAACTAAATATAACTAATTCAGAATCATCATCTCCGGCAAAAATTTCCAGAACCGGCGAGGTAGGTGTTGTCGTTGCTGTTTCAGGTTTTCGCGTTCCTGAATGTTGATGTGTGTGACATACGATTTCCACAATTTCTGGTAAAACTCCTCCCCTTCCTGTAACACATTTTCGTTTACCTGTCCGGTTATCGAACTGAATTCCTTGTTCGAAATCACTACTTCCTGCGGTTTGTTTTTATCGTACAACATGCCATAATTTCGTTTTAAGTCGTACAAAAGCCAGCACTGGTCGGCAAATCGTTTCTGAAACCGGCTTACCACAAGCGGAATAACATCATAGCACGGTTCAATTCCACAGAAATACAACCCGTCTTTTGTGTGCTGAAACCTTACAAACTGTAGCATCCGCATGGCTTCCTGCTTAACTTTCCGCGAAGTTTGTGTGAGATACAAAACATCCGGGTCGCCAAAATCGGTTTCAATATTCAGATTGCTGCTGAACAGCCGTCGCAGAAAACGGTAAATTTTCATCTCAATTCCCTGCTCCTCCGAGAGAAAAGCATAAAACACAAACTGCTTGTTTTTCTCCGTCATTTTTTGCAGAATACCCTTCTAAACCCGCTCCGCCATGGGTTCATCGGTTTGAACATCTACTTTTTGGGCAAAAAGGTATTTCTGTTCACCATCGCGCGAAACAATTTCAACTGGAAAATCCTTGCGGTTGTAACACTCAAAAATGGCAGTGAGAAATCCTTCAAAAGTCCCGTCGTAGTGTAAATCAGTGTCAATTTTATCTTCGGTTTTGTTTCCAATAAAACAGCATTTTTTATAGTCTAACCACTCGGTTTTAAATTCATTTTTTCAATGCATAAAAAAATTTATTCAATTCAGATTAAACAAATACTATATTTGCAACGTTGTTGCATCTGAATAATTGTTGCGAACTTATAGAATAACGACCCGGCAATTCCGGCGAAAATTCGAAAATTTTGAGAAACACAATTCGAAATATTGCTTTTTTATTGTTTGGCATTTTCAGCTTTCCGCTGATTTACCAGCCTTTTCACGTGGTGGTTCATCACGGGCATTCGCATTGTACACAGTGTTCGGTAAGTTGCAGTGAGCCACATTCTGACTTTGGTTTTGCGGGTTTCGATGTTACCGAAGAAAAAGAAGAGCCCTGCCCCATTTGTAGTTATCATTTCCCGATAAACGAAGTCCCGGCTGAGTTTTTATCCTTACAAAATATTGTAATCGAAACCGGACAGGTATTTTCTGTCCCGCTGAAAGGATATTCAAAAAACATATTTTCCAATTTAATACCAAGAGCGCCTCCCACTTGCTGATGTTCAGCTTTTTATCAGTTCATTTTTTATTACAAAAAGTCATAAACTTCAGCTATGAGGGTTTTTTGGTTGCTGTTTGTTGTATTGGCACTGCCGGTTTCAGCAATAAGTCAGCAAATATTTACATTATCGGGCATTGTCGGCGATAACGACAAACAGCCATTACCGGCAGCATCGGTATTGGTAAGTCCGGGGAATTACGGGACTGTAACCGATAAAAACGGAAAGTTTATTATCGGTAAACTGCAGCCCGGCGATTATACAATCCAGGTTATTTACCTGGGGTATAAAAAATATTCCTGTCAGTTGAACCTGAAAAACAACGTAACGCTCGAAATCACTCTTGAACCTGAATTATTGACGCTGAACGAAATTACCATAACTGATAATTACGCCGATCAACGGAAACGGGAGGAATCGGTAAGTGTTGAAGTGGTAAACAACGAGTATTTAAAACAAAACCTGGGTGGCAGCCTGATGAAATCGCTCGACCGTTTACCGGGTGTCAGTACCATCGATATTGGTTCGGGGCAGTCGAAACCGGTAATTCGCGGACTTGGATTTAACCGGGTTGTAGTCACCGAAAACGGGATAAAACACGAAGGCCAGCAGTGGGGTGCCGACCATGGTCTTGAGGTTGACCAGTTTGCATCCGACCGGATTGTAGTTATAAAAGGCCCCTCTTCGCTGATGTACGGTTCTGATGGAATTGGCGGGGTTATCGAGCTGAAACAGTTGGAGATACCTGTAAAAAACAGTTTTGGTGGCAGCGTTGATTTAATTGGAAAAACCAACAACAATTTCGCAGGATTTTCGGCAATGTTTTATAACCGATGGGAAAAGTTGTATTTCACAGGCCGGGTAACTTTGCTCGATTTTGCCGATTATCGCGTGCCAACCGACAGTGTTGAAATTTACTCTTACGAAGCCCCGCTGTATGAAAACCGAATGAGAAACACTGCCGGCGACGAAATCGATCTCCACTTTACTGCCGGCTATGTAAATAACGGTTTTTCAACAAAACTTTTTCTGAGTAACGTGTACAATAAAAGCGGATTTTTTGCCAATGCCCACGGACTGGAACCACGCAGGGTTGACACCAATTTTCACGATAAATCAGACCGCGATGTTCAGTATCCGTATCAAACTGTGAATCATTTCAAAGCGATTAATAAAACCGAATGGAGAACAGAGCAAATGCAGTTTTTGGCAGACGTCGGTTTTCAGTGGAATTTCAGACAGGAACTTAGCCAGTACGTTAGCCACGGTTACATGCCCGCGGTTTTTCCCGATTCACTGCCTTATCCGTCCGATCTCGAACTGGAATTCGACAAGTACATTCTTTCAGCCAATTTAAAAACCGAATTGCAAGCTTCTGAAAAAGCCCTGATTTCATTGGGTAGTCAAACCGAATATCAAAATAACAAAACCGGTGGAAGAGGTTTTATAATTCCATCATTTACACAGTTTACCTCAGGTGGATTTGTGCACGTAAAGTATAACTCTTCGGAAAATAGTATTCTTCAGGCAGGTTTGCGCCACGATTTCGGAATGATTGAAACCGAGGCTTATTCCGACTGGTTTCCAAGTCCGGTTGAAACCGAACCCGACACGGGTTGGGCGTATTTGCAACGTGCCCCGGCGCTAACAAGACGCTTTTCAAGTTTCACAGGTTCGGTTGGATACAGCTTCAACAGCGAACATTTTTCGGCCAAAGCCAATCTGGGAAAAAGTTTCAGAATGCCTATTGCCAAAGAACTGGCTGCCAACGGTGTAAATTATCACCATTTCAGTTACGAGGTTGGAAATCCTGATTTATCGCCCGAAATTGCTTTTCAGTTTGATGGCGGATTAGAAATTTACAGCCCACGTTTTGCTGCCGGTGTAACGCCGTTTGTAAACTATTTTGCAAACTATATTTACCTGAACCCAACTTCGGAACACGACCGTTTGTACGGAAACGGAAACCAGGTTTTCTACTACACACAGAGCCGGGTTTTCCGCTGGGGTGGCGAAATTCATTCGCATTGCGAATTCACCGAAAACTGGCAGTTGGGGCTGATTACCGACTACGTTTATTCGGTTCAGTTATCAGGAGAGAAAAAGGGTTTTACTCTTCCATTTTCCCCTCCTGCTACGGTTCTGTTCAACCTGAAATACGCCCGCAAAAAAGTCGGGGTTCTCACAAATCCGCACTTTTCTGTGGATTACAGAATTACTGCCAAACAAAATAACATTGTACCCCCTGAAGAAAAAACTCCGGGTTCGGCCATTTTTAATCTGGCTTTTGGTGCCGGAATTCCGCTCAAAAGTCAGGTTGTTTCTGTTGCAGTTCAGGTTCAGAATCTTTTCAATACCAAATACTTTAACCATACCAGTTATTACCGACTCATCAACGTTCCCGAGCCCGGCAGAAATCTGGTTGTCAATGTAAACATCCCATTCAGCGTGAAATAAATTTTTAAATTTTAAAAACTAAGAGATTATGAAAACAAAAAAATTACTGCCCGTTTTATCATTGATTGTTACAGCATTTATTGTGTTTGCCTGTAATAACGATGACGATTTAAAACCTGTAATTAGCAATCTGGAAGTCGGACACAACGACTCAATTTTTGCAGGCGAAGCCATTCATCTTGAATTTGAAGTGAGTGACGATGAATTGCTTGCCTATTACCAGGTAAAAATTCATCCTGAAGCAGACCATAAAAGTGCAACAACAATTCATTGGGAACTTGACACTGTTTTTACTGAAATTTCAGGACTGAAAAACTACACGGTTCACCATCACGAAATTATGGTTCCGGCCGATGCGAAACATGGAGACTACCATTTTCATCTTTCGGTTGTCGATAAATCGGGGAATGTGGCAGAAGAAGAAAAAGATTTAATTTTAACAGAAAGCAATGGAGAACATGAAGACCATTAAAAAAGGACTTTTTATTTCAGTATTTGGGAAGAAAGCGTGGATGACCGTTTTTCTTGTGTTTCTTTTTGCAGTTTTTAACGCCTGTAACAACCAGGAAACCGACGACGAAAAACCCGAAATCGATTTAACTATTGCTGATGCGTTCCCTGTAAATTGCGACACTTTGTATTTTGGCGAAGATTTTTCGTTTCAGGCTTTGCTGAAAGACAACGTTGAACTGGGTTCGTACAGCATCGATATCCACAACAACTTCGACCATCACTCTCACAGCTCCGAAGTTACTGAATGTGAATTGTGGCCAAAGAAAGTTCCTGTAAATCCGTTTGTTTTTATCAACGATTACGATATTCCGCAAGGCAGCAGAGAATACAAAACCAGCCAGAAAATTACCATTCCGGCAGGCAATGGAAATGGAGCGTTTGATGAAGGAGATTACCATTTCTATATTTCGTTAACCGACAAGGAAGGTTGGTCAATACAAAAAGGATTAAGTATAAAAATTCTGAAACGGAGGTAAATACTATTTGATATTCATTTCGAGAGTTAAACTTAATTTATTAAAAATATAATGAGTGAATTACAGCAACGGGAGTCGGACTTTCCAAGTCCGACAATAAATTTTTGACTTGGAAACTCAAAGTCCCGAACCCAAAATCTGTCATTGGCGCGAGTGAGCGAGGAGAAATCTGCTTTTCGAAGAGATTTCTCCTCGCGTACGTTTACCATTGACAGATTTCTATAATACAATGAATATTAGCTACTAAAGATTGTGTCGCCTCTTTTGGGTCGGCTCGCAATAACAATATTAATTCGTTTAGTGGAGGGGTGCTGGCGGTCGTTGCTGCGGCGGTTGGTACAGTAGGCACAATCGTAAATACAATGGTTTGTCATTAATATTTTGAAGAGGCTCACACACCGGCCATCTTCGGTAAAACGGTGGCATATTCCGCAGGCCACTCCATTGCCAATTCCTTTGGTGCTGTCTTTCCGGTTACGTCAGCTCGATGCACACGAAACATTGTATTTTGCTGCATCCGAGAGTATTTCAAGTCTTTGCTGAACTGTTTTCGTTTCCATGTAATTCAAAATCTTTAAAAAATCCTTCCGCATAAAACGGAAGGATTTGAACCTCAAAATATCGGGAATTGCTTCCCAGTGAATAATTATTGTGTCAATATTTCCGTAACACTGACGATAATAATATACACAAATCCAGAAACCGACCATCTCATTTTTAATGTTTGTGAATAAAAAATTATTCCTCCCTGACAATCAGCAAATAAATCAGAACTTAAATTTTCGAAACCAGATTTTGTAACTTTGAGAAAACTAAAAACCATGAATGAGGCTCAGTTTTACACCCAATTACCTGCAACCGCTGTTCGTTGCGACCTTTGCCCGTGGTATTGTGTGCTAAAACCCAGGCAAACGGGCAATTGCAAAGTGCGATCAAATGTAAACGGAAAACTGTTTACGCATGTTTACAATCAAATTGCCGCTTTCGGAATCGACCCCATCGAAAAAAAGCCACTCTATCATTTTTATCCCGGCAGAAGCATACTTTCGATAGGAGAAGTGGGTTGCAACCTGCATTGTTCATTTTGTCAGAACCACCGGATTTCGCAATGTTTTGCTTTTAAATTTACAGGATTTCAGAAAATCACTTCAGAACAAATTGTTGCAAAAGCGCTGCAAATTCCAAATAACATAGGCATTGCCTACACCTACAACGAACCGTTTACTTTTTACGAGTTCATGCTCGAAACAGCAAAAGCGGCACACGAAATTGGGCTCAAAAACGTAGTCGTTTCAAACGGTTACATTAATCCCGAACCACTTCAAAATCTGCTTCCTTATATCGATGCTTTCAATATCGACTTAAAAGCTTTTACCGATGATTTTTACCTGAAACAAACCAAAGGAAAGCTGGCACCAGTTTTAGAAACGCTGAAAATTATTACTGAAAGCCCGACACACCTCGAAATAACCAATCTGGTTATTCCCGGACTAAACGATGACGAAGCAGAATTTGAAAATATGTTGAACTGGATTGCCGGAGAACTTGGCAAAGATGTTCCATTGCATCTTTCGCGTTATTTTCCGAAGTATAAATTAAAAACAGCTACGACACCAACGGAAACAATGCTTTTGCTGTATGAAATTGCCAAAAAACATTTAAATCATGTTTATATTGGGAATATGTCTAATCAGGAACGTTCATCCACGTTTTGCAGACATTGCGGAGAATTATTGATTCGTAGGAACACGTATGAAGTTAAAATTCAAAATATCAGGAAAAACGGGAGTTGTGCAAATTGTGGAACGCCTGTTAAAATTATTTTTCATTAATTTCAGGTATTTTTATCTTTATTATTTGCTTCGAACCATTCAAATTCCGTAACTTTTCAGCAGCTAACAATCATTAAATTCAAAATTACAATGACTTACGAGGATTTTACCAACCAGCCTGAATTTCAGAAAATGTTGAAGGAAGCTGAAAAACTAAAAACAAATGTGTATTCCGATATCATTGATGATGAAGGAAATCAATACGTTGATCTTGTTCAGGAAGGCGGCGGTGTGCTTGGCATCGCTCTCGTAGGTTACACTTATATCCTTGAAACTGCGGGAATTCGGTTTTTTCATTTGGCAGGAACCTCTGCCGGAGCTATTAATACTTTGGTGCTTGCCGGTATCGACAGCATCGACAAAGCCAAATCGAAACAGGTGCTCGATGTGCTGGCCAAACAGGATTTATTTGAATTTGTTGATGGCGACACATCACTGAAAAAAATTATTCAGAAAGTTATTGATGGCACTCCGTTAAAAAAAATGTTTTGGAAACTGGCTTTCAACTTCCCCAAAGTGAAAAAGGCGCTTTTTGTTAACCTTGGGTTGAACCCTGGAAACGCTTTCGAAATATGGATTGAAAAGGTGTTGCGTGACTCGTCGAATACCATAACGACAGTTGGCGAACTGATTGATAAACGTGGTAAAAAATATTTCCCGGTGGGCCTAAAAAACAGGCTTACCGGTGAACTAATCCCCGATGATTATGCTCATGTTCACATCATAACCGCAGATTTAACCACACAATCGAAAGTTCAGTTTCCAAAAATGGCTCACTTGTATTGGGGCGACAAAATGTGGGAAATATCGCCAGCAAAATTAGTACGGGCATCCATGTCGGTTCCATTCTTTTTTACCCCATTCGAAATTGATGACATTCCTGACGCAGGAAAGCCAGCCAACGACTCGTGGATAAAATACACCAACTTCCACGGACCTATTCCTAAAAAAGTGAAGTTTGTTGATGGCGGAATGATTTCGAATTTTCCCATCAATGTGTTTCACTCAAAGAGCGGAAATGCCCCGCGAAAACCTACTTTTGGTGTAAAACTAAGTGCTTACCGTGACGAGTGTTCCAACATTGATGATCTTGGCGGGTTCGTGGGTTCGATGATCAGCACAATGCGGCACGACGCTGACAACGAGTTTCTGATTCAAAATCCCGATTTTCAGAAATTGATATGTTTTATTGATGCCGACAAAGATTTTAACTGGCTCAACTTTAAAATGAGCGACGAAAGCAAAAAGAAACTTTTTTTGCTCGGTGCCCGGAAAGGTCTCGATTTTATCAGCAATTTTAAGTGGGATAGCTACAAAAATTTGCGGATGCAACAACTATTAATTCAATAAAGCAGGAAAGCGAACAATTTATCTACCTTTGTATCAATATTTAGTTGATACATTATCTTTTATGAAATTCTCAGAATTAGGAATTCACGACGATCTGCTGGATGCCATTTCGTACATGGGTTTTAAAGAAGCTACCCCAATCCAGGAACAAGCCATTCCAATCATTCTCGAAGGAAACGACCTCATAGCCTGCGCTCAAACCGGCACCGGAAAAACCGCAGCATTCTTACTGCCCATCCTCGATCTAATTGCCAGCCTGCCCGGCGGCGAAACATCAACATTAATTATTGTACCCACCCGCGAACTTTGCATGCAAATCGACCAGCAGGTTCAGGGAATTGGTTACACAATGGGAATCAACTCGATAGCAATTTATGGCGGTGGTGATGGCGACAACTGGGGCCAGCAAAAAATAGCACTCACACAAGGCGCTGATATTGTAGTTGCTACACCTGGAAAACTGATTTCGCACCTCAACCTTGGCTATGTTAAATTCGACACAATAAAATTTCTGATTCTTGACGAAGCCGACCGGATGCTTGACATCGGGTTTTACGAAGACATCGTTAAAATCATTTCGTACCTGCCAAAGGAAAGACAAACGCTGATGTTTAGTGCAACAATGGCATCAAAAATCAGAAGTCTTGCACAACAGGTACTTGTCAACCCAAAAGAAATAAATATTTCCATTTCGAAACCAGCCGAAGGAGTACTTCAGGCCGCTTACCTTACTTTCAACCAGCAGAAAAACAAACTCATAAGTCACCTCATTGCTGAAAACCCTGAATACAACAGTATTCTGATTTTTTGTTCCACAAAAAGAGCAGTCAACGAACTTGCCCGCGAACTGAAAAGGATGAAATTGCCGGCAGAAGCAATTTCGTCGGACCTGGAACAGGCTCAGCGTGAAGAAGTTTTGCAGGGATTCAGGTCGAAACGCATCCGGATTCTGGTGGCAACCGATGTAATGAGCCGCGGAATTGATATTAAAGACATTAATCTGGTTATCAATTATGATGTACCGAACGATGCAGAGGATTACGTTCACCGTGTTGGACGTACCGCCCGTGCCGATGCCACCGGTGTAGCGCTCACGCTGGTGAATGAGGAAGACATGTTCAAATTTCACCAGATTGAAAAACTAATTGAACGTGAGGTTTTTAAGATCCCGCTTCCCGAAAAATTCGGCACAGGACCTGCCTGGCAGTTAAAGCCATTCAGAGGCCGTCCGCACAAAAGCGGATTTCATAAACCTAAAAAGTCGTCGACTACCGGCAATCAGAGTCCCCGCAATAGCCAAAATCCGCCTAAAGGAAAACAATACTGGCATAAAAAACCCAAAGGACAATAACTGCGGGTGGATTAATTTTGCTACATTTCGTTTCAGTATTATCAAACTTAAAATCCTGTGCTATGAAAATGAGAATTGTATTTTTTGTAATGTTCTGCATCACGGTGCTTTTTGCTAATGCTCAAAACACTGGCGACACCCTTCTTGTAAAAATTGAAACTACCGACGGGAACGAATTTATCGGGCAGGTAATAAGTGACGACTCAACAAAAACGGTTCTCAAAACCGAAAAGCTGGGAGAAATCACAATCCTGAAAGCAGATATCAAAAATACTGAATCCGTGCAGGTTCAGCAAATAAAGGACGGTAAACTCTGGTTCGAAAATCCGCAATCAACACGGTATTTTTGGTCGCCCAACGGGTACGGGCTAAAAAGGGGTGAAGGATATTATCAAAATATCTGGGTTTTGTGGAACCAGTTTTCATATGGTGTAACCGACTATTTTTCAATTGGAGCAGGAATTGTTCCCGCGTTTTTATTTGGTGGTGCACCTACACCTATATTCATCACGCCTAAATTTTCAATTCCTGTTAAAAAGGATCAGTTTAATATTGGGGTGGGCGCGATTGTTGGTACTGTTTTGGGTGAAGAAGGCACCGGTTTCGGAATTCTATATTCCAATGCAACTTTTGGCTCACGCGATGCCAATGTATCTATCGGAGGTGGGGCAATGTTTGCCGGTGGCGAATGGGCACCTTCGCCTTTAATTAATTTCAGTGGAATGTTCAGGATTACAAACCGTGGCTATTTTATTACAGAAAACTATTTAATAAGTGCCGATGGAACTACAGTTGTTATGTTTTCGGCCGGCGGACGCTGGATTATCAAAAAGGCAGCTATCGATTACGGACTTTTTCTACCCATTTCATCTGACATTGATACATTTATTGCTTTGCCCTGGCTTGGTTTTACTATACCATTCGGGAAAACAAATTAAAATCTTACAGCTATTTTCTGATGATTTAGCCCCCTTTACAAAGCACTCTTTTTATTGCTATTTTTGCAGCCTATGAAGAAACGGGTTGTTATCGGACTTTCAGGAGGCGTTGATTCAAGTGTGGCAGCCTATCTTTTAAAGGAACAGGGGCACGATCTCATCGCACTTTTTATGGTAAACTGGCACGAACGTGTCGGGAATATTACAAGTGCCTGTACCTGGGAGGAGGATGCGCTGATTGCCCGCATGGTGGCCAAAAAACTCAATATCCCTTTTCATATTGTTGATTTGAGCGTTGACTATAAGAAACGGGTGGTGGATTACATGTTTGCTGAATACAAGGCTGGCCGCACACCCAACCCCGATGTGCTTTGTAACCGCGAAATTAAATTCGATACCTTTTTAAACGAGGCGCTGAAATTTGATGCCGACTTTGTTGCCACTGGTCATTATTGTCGCAAAAGCGAATTTGAAGTGAACGGAGAACCAATGTACCAACTGCTTGCCGGGAAAGACCCGAATAAAGACCAAAGTTATTTTTTATGCCAGCTCAACCAGCAACAACTTTCGCGGGCGCTTTTCCCGATTGGCGATTTGCTGAAACCCGAAGTAAGGGAAATTGCCCGTCAACAAAACCTGCCCACTGCCGAACGCAAGGACTCGCAGGGCATTTGTTTTGTCGGGAAAGTTGATTTACCCACCTTTTTGCAGCAACAGCTCGAACCCAAAACCGGCAACATCATTGAAATTGATGCTGAATTTATGGAGAAGAAAAAGCAGGTTGAAGTTGCCGAAGAAAACTTCAGCAAGCTCTGTTTTCCTTTCCCCTTTAAACCCTGGAACGGCAAAATAATTGGCGAACACCAAGGTGCACATTTTTACACCATTGGGCAGCGAAAAGGACTGAATATTGGCGGACACAAAGAACCACTTTTTGTTATTGGCACCGATGTACAACGCAACATTATTTATGTTGGAGAAGGCCAAAACCACTCTGGGCTGCACAGGAAGGGACTTTTTATTGCTGCCGCCGATATGCATTGGATAAGAACGGATTTAAAGATGCAACCTGGAGAAAAGCGCAGTTATGAAATTCGCATCCGGTACAGGCAACCGCTGGAAAAAGGGACCATATTTATGAAAGAAGAAGGTGCTTATTTTATCTTCGATAACGAACAACGCGGAATTACTTCGGGGCAGTTTGCCGCCTGGTACGACGGCGACGAATTGATTGGGTCAGGCGTAATTTCCTGAAAAATTCGGGGTTAAGACTTCAGACATCAGACTTTCTCTTACATTCGCATAAAAACACAAACATGATAAAATCAATGACTGGTTTCGGCAGAGCCGAATTCGAAGTGAACAACAAAAAATTCACCATCGAAATTAAATCGCTTAATAGTAAACAAACCGACATCAACACCCGGATTCCGGCGTTGTACCGGGAGAAGGACATTGAAATCAGGCGCGAACTCTCGGATAAACTGGAGCGCGGTAAAATCGACTTTAACCTTTATATCGAAAACCTGGGCGACGAAACCAGTTCGAAAATTAATGAGCCAATTCTGAAAAGCTATTTTCACCAACTGGCAAAAATCAACACCGAACTTAATCTTGCCACCGACCAATCAACTATTCAAGCTGTTTTGCGTTTACCAGATGTGGTTAAAACCGAATACCTTACACTCGATGAGCAGGAATGGGCGATAGTTTTAAAAAATATTCAGAAAGCAATTGCCGACATCGATAAATTCAGGGAACAGGAGGGTAATGCGCTGCGAGTAGATATTGTACGGAATCTGACAGCCATTCAAAAACTTCAGGTAATGATTGAGCCTTTTGAGCCGCACCGGCTTGACTCGGTTAAGGCAAGGCTTTCTGAAAATCTTGAAAGTTTAAAATCAGCAGGCGGTGTTGACAAAAACCGTTTTGAGCAGGAACTGATTTTCTACCTCGAAAAACTTGACATCAACGAAGAAAAAGTACGATTGGCTAACCACTGCAAGTATTTCCTCGAAACCATTGACGAACCCGTACCTACAGGTAAAAAACTCGGGTTTATTTCGCAGGAACTGGGACGCGAAATCAATACAATCGGGTCAAAAGCCAATCATATCGAAATACAGCGAATTGTGGTACAAATGAAAGACTATCTCGAACGAATTAAAGAACAGTTGCTGAATGTTTTATGAAAGGTAAGCTCATTATATTTTCAGCACCATCGGGTGCAGGTAAAACCACCATTGTGAGGCAGTTGCTCGAACGTGGGCTCAACCTCGAATTCTCTGTTTCAGCTACAAGCCGCTCGCCACGGCCCAACGAATTACATGGCCGCGATTACTATTTTCTCACCATTGAAGAATTTAAAAACAAGGTTGAAGCCGGTGATTTTTTAGAATGGGAAGAAGTTTATAGTGGCATCTGTTACGGAACACTGAAAAGCGAAGTTGACAGAATTTGCGATGCCGGGAAACATGTGATTTTCGACGTGGATGTGATTGGTGGTCTGAATATTAAAAGGCAATTTGAAGAACAGGCGCTTGCCATTTTTGTACAGCCGCCTTCGGTTGAGGAGTTACGAACCCGATTAAAAAACCGATCCACCGAAACCGAAGAAAAAATAGCGATGCGCATTGCCAAAGCCGAACACGAGCTTTCGTTTGCTGATAAATTTGATGTAATTGTGGTAAACGAAAATATCGAAAAAGCTGTGATTGAAGCTGAAAAGCTGGTGCATAATTTTATTGCCTGAAAAGAATTACTTCTCTTTCGTTTTTTAATTATAAATTTTTCATTTTTAATCATTTGTCATGTCCGACATTTTAACCGACATTTTCTCGCCAAAACCCGTCAGTTTCAAAGTGGGGCTTTATTTTGGCTCATACAATCCGGTACACATCGGTCACATGGTCATTGCCAATTATATGGTCGAATTTACCGGAATCGACCAGCTTTGGTTTGTGGTTTCGCCGCAAAATCCGCACAAAACACAGGAAAACCTTCTCGATGATTATCACCGGCTCGAACTCGTTAACCGTGCCATTGATGGCGACCCGCGTTTTCGCACTTCAAACATCGAATTTGGCCTGCCAAAACCAAACTACACCATTGACACGCTCGCCTATTTACACGAGAAGTTCCCCAACCACCAGTTTTCAATTATCATGGGGTCCGACAACCTTGAGAGCTTTCACAAATGGAAAAACTACCAGGTGATTCTTGAAAATTATGGTATCATCATTTATCCTCGTCCGGGATTCGATGAATCAAAAATAATGAAACACCCAAATATTAGCATCGCGGAAAATACTCCGCTGATGGAAATCTCGTCGTCATTCATCCGCGAATCAATAAAATCGAGCAAAGATGTACGGCATTTTATGCCTCAAAAATCCTGGGAATATCTTGATGAAATGAATTTTTACAGGCGTTGAAATCAGCTTTTGTGATCTATCAATTTTATTAATAAGCAGCCTGATTCGCATATCTGTTTGTCAAAAAACTAATCCGAAAGAAACCGGCTTTTGGCTGTAATGTAACAGTTACTATTCCAACTGATTATATTTGGTTTAATTTTATTGCTGCTGACGAATTTTTTGCTTTTAAACTATTTTTAAAAGTAAAAGTCAAAAGCACTGTTTCACAAATTTCAACTAAATTTAACTGTGCACATTAAAATTGAAAATTTAAACAAGGTATATAAAGGTGGAAGTTATGCCATCAAAAACCTGAATCTCGAAATTCCAAATGGAATGTTTGGGTTGCTTGGGCCAAACGGCGCCGGAAAATCAACACTGATGCGTATTCTGGTAACGCTGATGAAGCCCAGCAGCGGAAAAGTTACCATCAACGGAACCCTCGATCTGGCAAAAAACCGCCGCGAAATCCGTGCAATGCTCGGATATCTTCCGCAGGATTTCAGTTTTTTCTCGAAACTTAAAACCTATGAATTTCTGGATTATGCAGCACGCCTGGCCGGAATGAAAAACGGAGCAACCCGGCGCACTGCGGTTGAGCAAATGCTAGAGGAAGTGGGTTTGTTTGAAGCGCGCGACCGCATTGCCAACAAACTCTCGGGCGGTATGAAACGAAGGCTCGGAATTGCACAGGCACTAATCAACGATCCTAAAATAATTATCGTTGACGAACCAACCACCGGCCTCGACCCCGAAGAACGCATCCGTTTCCGCAACCTGCTTTCAACCATCAGCACGCGCGACGTAACCATTATCCTTTCAACCCACATTGTTGGCGATATTTCGAGTACCTGCGATAATATGGCACTGCTCAATAAAGGAAATCTTGCATTTTCAGGCTCGCCTGAACAATTGGTAAAAGAAGCAGAAGGATTTGTATGGCTGATTAAAGCCACCGAGAAAGAGTACCTCGAAATCAACGAAAAATACCCTGTAATTTCAACAATTCCAATTGATGGCGGGTGGGAAGTTCAGGTTGTGGCCGAAAATATTAACGGCTATTACGGCACGCAAATAAAACCAAATCTCGAACATGCCTATGTTCATTTTATGGAAAACAAACTGAACAGCTGGAGTAACGCTTAATAAAAACGAATCAAATGATATCATTACACAACATTTTATCCATTGCCAAATACGAGCGAAAAACACTGCTCCGAAGCTGGTTCTTCCGTATTTTTGGAATTCTTTCGTTGCTTGTGTTGTTCGGAATGAATTTCGGGATGATTATTGAAGGTGGTGGTGCCGAAGGTTGGGCAATCCGCAGTATTCCAAGTGCCATTCCTTATTTCAACCTTTTAATTCTGAATGTAGCGCAGGCAATTATTGCTGTTTTTTTGGCCTCCGACTTTTTAAAACGCGATAAAAAACTGGATACCACCGAAGTAATTTATATGCGCTCAATGACCAATGGCGAGTACGTGATTGGCAAAACATGGGGAAACCTTCAGGTTTTCCTGGTGCTGAACGTAGTAGTGGTTTTAATGGCGCTTATTTTTAACATGCTGGCTAAAGGGGCTTCAATCAGTTGGGAATCATACGCAATTTACCTTGTAACCATCAGTGTGCCCACACTCATATTTATAATGGGGCTCTCGTTTTTGCTGATGAGTGTAATCCGAAACCAGGCAATCACTTTTGTACTCATCCTCGGCTACATCGGCATCACATTGTTCCTGCTTCAGGCCAAATTCTATTACATTTTCGATTATATGGCCTTTAACATTCCGATGTTAAATTCCGATATTGTTGGATTTGGCAACCTCGAAACCATCCTCATTCATCGCGGAATTTATCTTTCGCTGGGGTTAGGTTTTATTTTTGCCACCATTTTTATGCTGAAAAGGTTGCCACAGTCTGAAGCAACAACTTATCTTTCACTTGTTTTCAGTATTGTTTTTGTTGCTGCAGGCGGATATCTGGCTTATAACCACATCGACAATTTCAGGCAAAACGAAAAACTCAGGGCCGAAGCCATTGTGTTGAACAACAAATATGTTGATGAAAAAACACCGACAACGCTCAGTCAGCATATTATTTTGGAGCATCAGGCAGAAAAAATTGTGGTAAAGTCGGAAATCACCTTAAGGAACGATAATGCAGAAACACTTGAAAAACTGATTTTTAACCTGAACAGTGGTTTAACTATCAGTAGCTTGAAAATTAATGGTACTGAAACTCCATTTCTCCGCGAAAATCATCTGGTGATGGTAACCGACAAGGTTAATCTCGCCACAGCTGCTGAGGTAAAAGTTGAATTTTCTTATGATGGAAATATAAACGAAGTACTTTGTTACCTCGATATAGAAGAAGAGGTTATTCAGGAAAAATATGGCAAGTTTGTGGTTAATGTTGACAAACGATATGCCTTTATCAGCCCTGATTATGTACTGCTTACACCCGAAGCCAACTGGTATCCCAGAACCGGTGTTACCTACAGCACCGAGAGTGTAAACTGGTACAAACCACAATTTATTCAATTCAGTCTCGAAGTAAAAACCTCCGACGGGTTAAAAGCCATTTCGCAGGGTGATGTTAAAGAAGTTGCTGCCGGTCAGTTCAAATTCGAAAACAAACATGCCCAAACCCAGATTTCGCTGGCTATTGGTAAATACCAGCAAAAAACCATCAAAGGAAAAGAGGTTGAATTTGGCGTTTGGTATCTGGAAGGTCATGACTTTTTTACCGGTGCTTTCAAAGAAATCAACGACACAATCCCAAATATTCTGAACGAACGATTTGAAGACTTTAAACGAACATACAAACTAAACTACAACAGTGAAAGACTTTCGCTGGTTGAAGTGCCGGCTCAGTTTAAAACTTATCCGCGCAATTTTGCATCAATGCAGGAGTATGTTCAGCCCGAACAGGTAATGGTTCCTGAAAAAGGATTTATGATTAGAACCTTCGACTTTGAAAATCAGGTAAAAAACATGCAACGCTGGGGAAGCCGCGGTGATAACAACATGACTCCTCTCGATATGGAACTGCGCGTTTTTGAAGAATTTCTTGCCACGTTCACCTCTGCACAAGAACGCAACTGGCGCCCCGGGCAGGGTGGAATGGGACAACAGGTTGCAGTCGCAAGCCCTTATTTTATTTTCCCGATGTTATACAATTTTCAGAACAATATTTATTCTGACCAGTGGCCTATTATAAACCGTATTTTTGAAGCTTACCTGAAAAGTCAGGTAACCGATATGCGTTCGGTTTTTATGAACCAGGGACAAAGTACCGATGAACTCGCAAATATTTCGCTGCAGGACAGTACTTTCAAAGAAATCTTAGCCGACCCAAAGCAAAAATCGATCATCGAAAACGTGATTAAGCTGAAAGGCGATGTGCTGTTCTCAACCATCGAACTTAAAGCCGGACAGGAAGAATTTCAAGCTTTTCTGCGAAAAATGCTCAGTGAAAATCTCTATAAAAACATCACTTTCAGCGATTTTTCGCAGATGATTTTCGACCAGTTCAACATCGAAATACTACCAATGATGGATGTGTGGTTTAATGCAAAAATACTTCCCGGCTACCTCTTTTCCCCGATAACAGCTGTTAAGGTAAAATCGGAAGATAAAATGCAAACTATGGTGAAGTTTAAAGTCACCAATTTTACCGATACCGAAGGGCTGGTGAAAATTACCTTCAGGTTGGGCGGTGGCCCGGGTGGTTCTGGTGGTGGCGGAGGTCGTGGTGGCGGAATGGGTGGAAGCGATGTGATTAATAAACTGGTTCTCCTCGAAGCCCATCAAACTAAAGATTTAAGTTATCTGCTGAATGTTGACCCTCGTGTGGTGATGTTAAACACTTTAACATCGAAAAATATTCCACAAACCCTTTCTTCATTTTTCCGCGATGTGGAAGAAGATACCAAAGTTATTCCTTACGAAGGTGAAACTGTATCGGAAATACCAGTGCAACTTTCGTTACCCAACGAAGTAATTGTGGATAACGAAGACCCGAAATATTTCAAAATAACCAAATCCGAAAATATCAGTTTGCTTGAAAAATGGGTACTGCGTGAAAAGAAAAGCCAAAGCAAATATTCGGCAATAAACTGGTGGAGACCACCAACCAACTGGACAGCAATTGCGAATTCCGACTTTTATGGAGAATATGTGCGTTCGGCCTATTATATAAAAGGAGGAACAGGCGACCTGAAAGCAGTTTGGAGTATTCCGCTGAAAAAAACCGGCTATTACGATGTTTATGTTTATATGTACAAAGCACGCCAGTTTGGCCGTGGTGGCGAAGACCGGGGGAATAAAGGTGAATACCTTTTTCTCATTCATGGCGATGAAGGTGCGCAGGACATCACCATTGACAATGATAATGTGGAAGCTGGCTGGAACCATCTGGGATCATTCAATTTTACAACCGATACTGCTCTTGTTGAGCTTACAAACAAATCGGAACTACGAATGATTTTTGCTGATGCAATAAAAGTCGTTGAATTATAGCGCGTTAAAAAAATATAATAATAAACCAAATAAAAAAAAGAACAATGCAAAGACTATTTATGCTGGGGATTTTCTTTTTGCTCGGCATTTCGGTGATAACTGCCCAGGAAGCGCTTACGCTCGAAAAAGCCCTGCAGATTTCGGAAATCGGAAGCCCCGATCTGCAACAATCATTACTCAACCTTGAGCGTTTTCAGAAAGATCTTGAAGCTCAGCGTGCAGCGCTCAAATCGCGCCTTACGCTTGATGTTACACCGCTTAATTACAGTAACCAGCGAAGATTCGACACCCGCGTTTCGGAATGGTACACCAACGAGAGTTTGACATCGAACGCCAGGTTCCTGATTTCGCAACCTATTTTGCCAACCGATGGAACCATTTCGTTATCAAACGAATTTGGCTGGCAAAACAGCACATCTGATGCCAGTGGCACCAACACGCAAAGTAAAAGATTTTATAACAACCTGTACCTGAACCTGAATCAGCCGTTATTTACCTACAACAGGTTAAAACTTCAGATGAAAGAACTTGAGCTGAGTTACGAAAATGCAAACATCAGTTACGCTATGCAGCGTTTAAATCTCGAAAAAAACGTAACCCAGTTTTTTTACAATGTATTTATGGCTCAGAACAACCTCACAATTGCCAAAGAAGAATTGGTTAACACGCAAAAAAGCTATGATATAATAAAGAATAAGGTTGATGCCGGGCTGGCTGCAAAAGAAGAGTTATACCAGGCTGAGTTGAATCTTTCCACAGCCAAATCAACCCTGGAAAACAGGGAAGTTTCGTTCGAAAACGCCAAAGACCAGTTAAAACTATACCTGGGAATGGACTTATATCAGGATATTCTTGTATTGGGTAACATTGAAGCAAATCCTGTTCAGGTTGACCTCGATAAAGCAATTGAAAACGGATTAAACTCAAGAATGGAGTTACGCCAGCGCGAAATTGATATTGAAAACAGCCAGTTTGCCCTTATTCGTACCAAAGCCCTTAACGAATTCAGGGGCGATGTAAATTTACGCCTCGGAGTTACCGGTGATAATGAAGACCTGGGAATGATTTTCGATTCGCCAACCAGTAGTCCATCGGTAAACCTTAGTTTCAGCATCCCGCTTTTCGACTGGGGTGAAAAAAAGGCACGAATTGCGGCACAGGAAGCTACAATTAAATCGCAGGAGTTAAACCTTTCTGAAGAGAAAAAACAGATCATCATTGATGTTCGCCAGGTTTATCGTAACCTGCAAAACCAGCTGAACCAGATTGAAATTGCAAAACAAAACGAAACCAATGCTCAGCTTACTTACGAAATTAACCTTGAGCGTTACCAAAACGGCGACCTTACCGGTATGGATCTGAACCTTTACCAAACGCAGCTTTCGGAAAAGAAAATTGCTCTGGCACAAGCGCTCATTAATTACAAAATTGAATTACTGAACATGAAAATTCAGACCCTTTATGATTTTGAGAAAGGGCAACCCATTTTACCTGCCGAACTTTATTTAAAAGAACAAGAAAAATCAGCAAAAAAATAGAAAAATGAAAAATATAAAACTACTTGTAATCGTTGCAGTAGCTGCCATTGGCGCAATCTCGTGCAACAACCAGCAACAAACCGAAACCGCCGAACTTGCAGTACCTGTTTCGGTTGAAAACGTTAAAAAGATGAGCATCAGTCAGTACATTAACACCACTGGCACAGCCAAGTCAATATCAGAAACCACGCTCACTTCCGAAGTGTCCGGTGAATATCATCTTTTGGTGAATCCTGCTACAGGTGCGCCATTCAAACTGGGCGACAGGGTAAAAGAAGGCCAGGTAATCATCCGAATCGAAGATGCCGAATATGTAAATGGGCTGGCTATTGATTCAAAAAAGCTCAACCTCGAAATCTCTGAAAACGAATACGAAAAACAAAAATCGCTTTACGAGAAAGGCGGCGTTACACTGCGCGAACTTCGTAATTCGGAAGTTTCAAAAACCAACGCAAAATATGATTATGAAAGTGCCGAAATCAGGCTCCAAAAAATGAAAATTGCTGCTCCTTTTTCAGGCGTAATTGTTGATTTACCTTATTACACAAAAGGAACTCGCGTTACTTCGGGGCAAACAATGGTAACGCTGATGAGTTACGATAAAATGTATATGGAAATTAATTTGCCTGAGAAAAGCATTAACGAGGTAAAACCCGGACAGCAGGTTTTAATTACCAATTATACCATTGAAGAAGACACGCTGACAGGGATCGTGAGTGAACTTTCGCCGATGATTAGCTCAGAAACACGCACGTTCAGCGGAAAACTCACCATTAACAACCCTGAACTGAAACTCCGCCCGGGGATGTTTGTGAAAGCCGATATTATTACTGCCACAAAAGACAGTGTGCTTGTAATTCCAAAAAACATCATTCTTTCAGGTAACCGCGGAAAATATGTTTTTGTGGTTGAACGAAACAGCGCTGCCGACGACAGGCAAATTGTGACCGGCATTGAAAACAAAGACCAGGTTGAGGTAATTGAAGGTTTGAAACTAAACGATAAACTGATTATCAAAGGCTTCGAAACACTTCGCGACAACTCGAAAGTGAAAATTATTCTGTAGGAATTGTTAATCATCCGAAAATTTGTACAATGAAGAAATTAACACAATTCTCGGTTAATTATCCGGTTACGGTTTTGATGGTGGTACTCGGCGTTATTTTGCTGGGTTTCATTTCATTCAAAAAGCTGGGAGTTGACCTCTTTCCCGATTTAAATTCGCCACGCATTTTTGTTGAGGTGAAATCGGGCGAGCGCCCGCCCGAGGAAATGGAGAAACAGTTTGTTGAGGGAATCGAAGCGCTGGCCATGCGCCAGTCGGGAGTTACCCAGGTAAACTCAGTTTCGAAAGTTGGCTCGGCACAAGTTACTGTTGAATATGGCTGGGATAAAGATATGGACGAAGCTTATCTCGATTTACAGAAAGCTTTAAACACGCTTACCCAGAATGCTGAAATTGACGAACTGAAAATTACCCAGCACGACCCGAATACTTCGCCGGTGATGATTATTGGTGTTACCCACACCGAAATTACCGACATGAATGAAATCAGGAAAGTTGCTGAAAATTACATCCGTAATGAATTGGTCAGACTTGAGGGAGTTGCAGAAGTCGAACTCGCCGGTCAGGAAGAAAGTGAAATAATTATTGAAACCGACTTGTACCGGCTTGAATCGCAGAATCTTTCGCTTGACGAAATAAGCACTCGGGTACAGAGTTACAACCGCAATGTTTCAGGTGGCCGCATCAGCGAACTTGGAACTCAATACATTGTAAAAGGCGTGAGCCTGTTGCGCGACCGCGAAGATTTTGAAAACCTGATTGTAGGATATAAAGCCACACGGGTGCAAACCGCCAACTCAACAAATATTGAGCGTGCACCAATTTACCTGAAAGACGTAGCCACAGTGCGATATGGCAACAAAGACCCATACAATATTGTGCATGTGAACGGTCAGCGTTGCGTTGGACTTGCTATTTACAAGGAAACCAAATTCAATACGGTTAAAGCCGTTGATGAGATAAAAGAATCGCTAGTGGATATTGGAAAAGCTCTGCCCGGATATAAACTTACACAGGTAACCAACCAGGGCAAGTTTATCAGCGATGCTGTGGGCGAAGTTCAGGATACAGCTTTAATCGGGATGGTATTAGCTGTTATTATACTTTTTGTTTTCCTTCGTAAAATCGGTACAACATTAATTGTGAGTGTTGCAATTCCTATTTCGGTGATTGCCACTTTCAACCTGATGTATTTTAACGACCTCACCATAAATATTATGACATTGGGAGGACTTGCGCTCGGGGCAGGTATGCTTGTTGATAATGCGATTGTGGTGATGGAGAATATTTTCAGAAACCACGAAAACGGATCGAGTGTGCGCGATGCGGCCATTAACGGAACAGCCGAAGTGGGAGGTGCAATTACTGCTTCCACTTTAACCACAATTGTGGTGTTTTTGCCTATCGTTTATATTCATGGCGCTTCGGGCGAGTTGTTTAAAGACCAAGCATGGACAGTGGCATTCTCGCTGATTTCGTCGCTTTTTGTGGCTATCTTCCTCATCCCGATGATGTACCACCGGTTATACAAAAACAAAAAAACTGTTGCAACTCATAAATCGGTTCAGATTGGTGGCTACGGCCGCTTTCTCGAAAAAGTACTTGCAGCCAAATGGCTGGTTGTCCTTGTAGCAGCTTTGATGGTGGCAGGTTCGGTGCTTTTAATTCCTTTTATCGGAACCGAGTTTATGCCAAAGACCCAGACCCGCGAAATCACTATCGAACTTAAATTACCCGAAGGAACTGAACTTTCGCGAACCGAAGGAATGGTAAAAAATATTGAAGGTGTTTTAACCGATTACCTTGGTGAAAATCTCGATATTATTTATTCAAGGTCGGGCCCGTCATCAGGAACAATTGAGGATGCCTCCTCGGTTTTTGAAGGCGAAAATACAGCCGAAATTATGGTGGCGCTGAAGGAAAAATCTTCCATTTCAACCGAATCGGTAATTTCGTCGGTAAACCAGCTCACCTCAATATTCCTGGCCTCGAAGTTACTTTCAAGCAGGAACAAACATCGCTTAATTCAATTCTCGGAACCAGTGAAGCGCCTGTGGTTGTTGAAGTGCGTGGAGAGGAACTCGACGAAATTGAGTCGGTTGTAAACCAGGTAAAAGAAAAAATGGTTGGCATGAGTGACCTCTTCAATGTTCAAACCTCAATTGAAGACGGGGCACCGGAAATTGAAGTTAAGGTTGACAGAATGAGGGCCGGAATGTATGGCATCGATATCAACACAGTGGTTACACAAATTCAGGATCAGTTGGAAGGCAAAACAGCCGGACAGATTGAACGCGAAGGCGAAATGCGCGACATTACGCTCAAAGTTCCTGAGAAAAGTCTGAGTGAGGTAAATGATATTTTAATCACTTCGGGCGACCAGGTTTTCAGGCTAAGTGAGATTGCCGAAATTACCCGGGAAATTGCGCCAAAGGAAATTATCAGGCGTAACCAGAACCGCATTGGCAAGGTAACTGCTCAAATCAGTAACGATACACCTCTCGATAAAGTGGCCACCGAAATCAGGGAAGCTGCTTCCACCATTGATTTACAACCCAACTACCGGATTATGGTTACCGGAGAGGAAGAAAAAAGACAGGAATCAGTGAGTAACCTTTCATTTGCACTTTTACTTTCAATCGTGCTCGTTTACATGGTGCTGGCTTCACAGTTCGAGTCGCTGGTGCATCCGTTTACCATTTTACTGACAATACCGCTTGCACTGGTTGGAACTGTGCTCATCTTTTTTATTACAGGCAAAACCATCAATATCATGGCCATTATTGGTATCATCATGCTTGCGGGTATTGCTGTAAACAACTCCATCATTCTTGTCGATCGCATCAATCAGCTGATGGCAGGCGGACTTGACCGGAAATCTGCCATTATTCAGGCCGGGCAGCAAAGGTTGCGCCCAATTCTGATGACAAGTCTCACCACCATTCTTGCGCTGATTCCACTTACCATCGGTTTTGGAGAGAGCGCTTCGCTGCGTTCGCCAATGGCACTGGCAGTAATTGGCGGGTTAACCACTTCAACACTGCTCACGCTTGTGGTTATTCCATGTGTGTTCGATATTTTCGACCGATTCAAAAGCATGTTTGCCAGAAACTGATACTGAGATTTCAGTTTTTACTAAGAAATTAAAATATGAAATTCATATTACACAGAAAAATATTCATCAGTATGGTATTCCTCGCGCTTACCATGCTCGGATATGTTTCGTATAAAAGGTTGCCGGTCGAGTTGATACCCAACGCCGAGCTTCCCATGCTTTTCGTCCAGATTCAGTCGCGCCTCGAAGTAGATCCCACTTACATGGAAAACCAGGCAGTTATCCCCATCGAGGGAGCTGTTGGAACCATGGAAGGGATTGAAAATATCGAGGCATTTCTGAATAACCGTTCGGCAACCATACAGGTTGAATTCAAACAAAATGTCGATTTTAAATATACATTCCTGAAACTTCAGGAAAAAATTGACCAGGTTGCCGAATCGCTTGACGAAAATTTCTTTGTAACCGTCAGCAAAGTTGATATTCAGCAACTGACCAACCAGTTTATGGAGTTACAGGTACGTGGCAGCGGTGGAACCGACAGGTTAAGAAATGTGGTGGAACAGGAAGTGCTGGCCGACCTTGAAAATACCGACGGAATTGCTTCTGTCACGGTTTTTGGCGGCAAAGAACGTTCGATAGAGGTGACTTACGACCTGGCAGCCTGCGAAGCTTATGGAATTACGCCTTCGCAAATCAGCAATGCCATAACCCAGAACTCGCGAAACCGCG